>JAHEZF010000136.1 GCA_023251215.1 Sphingobacteriales bacterium
GACCCAGCCAGAATTTTGGGGACACACCAAAATATGCACTTAATCTCAGTGCAGTATCGGCGGTGATACGCCTGTTCCCTTTCAGAATAGCTGCTATCCTTGTTTGAGGTATTCCTATTTCCTTTGCAAGTTTGTAAACAGTTATGCCCATAGGCATTAGAAATTCTTCCTGCAGAATTTCACCCGGATGTATATTTCTTAGTCTTTTCATTTACCTTATTTCAATGATAATCGGTAATGGTGACCTCAGTGGCATTACCATTGTTCCATTTAAAAATAATCCTCCACTGGTCATTGATGCGAATGCTGTAATAACTTTTCAGATTGCCGGCCAGCTTTTCCAATCTGTTGGCAGGGGGTATTTTCAGATCTGTTATGGATTGGGCATTATTAATCATTCTTAATTTACGCCTCCCGGTTTCCTGAATTTCATCCGGCAGTTTTTTTAACCATTCGCCATTCCATATCCTTTCTGTTTCTTTTGATCCAAACGATAGAATCATACCCGGCCTGTATTACTAACGCTAAAGGTAAGTAATTCACCTGACTTTCCTTTTTATCCATCGCTCATTTTTTATTTTTGTCTTTGTGGGGTCTTCACAGCCTTTCCACCTCAGGTAACGGTCACTATACACCAGAAATAATAAAATGATTGAACCTTTTCGCCCAGAGAGATACGTCTAAGCGTCTTATGCAGGCAATGACTGAAGAAAACGGTCCAGGAGACTGTTAAATGCTTTCGGCCTTTCCATCATTGGCACATGGCCGCACTGGTCGATCCAGTATAATTTGGAATGTGGTATCAGCCGGTTAAATTCCATTGCTACTTCGGGTGGTGTCACTACATCATTTCGTCCCCATATGAGGCAGCAGTCCGCCTCGATTCCTGACAATTGTTTGCTCAGGTTATTATGGATCGTTGATTTGGCAAGGGATAATATCTGGATAGCTTTACGGCTGTTTACTGTGGCATATATTTCTTCCACCAGTTCCCGGGTAGCTATGCCGGGATCATAAAAAGTAAGTTCTGTTTTTGTTTTGATATAATTATAATCTTTCCTGCGGGGAAAACTGTCGCCCATCCCGGTTTCATATAAGCCCGAACTTCCGCTAAGGATCAACGATTGTATTTTATCAGGATATTTCAGTGCATACAATAGCGCAATGTGCCCGCCCATGGAATTACCCAGTAAATGAAATTTTTTCAATCCCAGTTCCCCGGCGAGTTCATGAAGAAACCCGGTGAGGGTAAATATGTCAACGGACATGCCCAGCTCATAAAAAGGAAAAACAGGAACAATGACCCTGTGTGTTTGTTTCAGATGCTGTATCAGGGGGTCAAAATTTTTAACGGAGCCAAATAATCCATATAAAAGGACAATGGTATCGCCATCACCTTCTTCAACATAGCGCTTTTTGGATTTATGAATGGATTGGTCAATCATTACGACAGGGGCCTGTTTTTTATCATGAGCCTTAAAGGTGAAAGATAAGAAAACTCTCTGAAAAATGTGATGAGTGCTGCCCTGCTATTTGCTCCATAGGAGTTCCTTTGGAACAAAACCCCGGGAATATCAGATATCAATAAACATTTTTATTATTTATAGCATAATAAAGCGGCCTTTCAGATATTGGCCACGAGCAAGGTTAGATTTGAAACTTGTACCCTCCAAAAGCTTCACAACCTGCTTTTCCATTTAATCTTTCCCGGCGCTTTTATTTTTTATACTTTAGTAGGGTCTCCGAAGGAGTCCTTCGGACAAATCGCTCCATCTCATGTACCATGCAACCAAAAAAAAGGTTCACAGCCTGCTGCATCCTGAAATAGTCGGCGATAGCCGCTGGGATAGAATCATCAATATCTTTATTGTTATTCTCATCATGCTGAATGTGATTGCCGTGATGCTGGAAACCGTACAGTCATTGCGTACAAAATACCATGAGTTCTTTTCCTATTTTGAAGTGGTATCCGTTATAATCTTCACCATTGAATATCTCCTGAGAGTCTGGAGCAGCAATCATGAAGAAAAATACAAACACAGTATATGGGGACGGTTAAAATACATGGTATCACCGGCAGCCCTTGTTGACCTGCTGGCCATTCTGCCTTTTTATGTTCATGTGATTGTTGGCCTTGACCTAAGAATATTGCGGATACTTCGCTTAATGAGGTTCTTTCGGTTTTTCAGGCTTACGGCCTATACAAAGGCGACACAACTGGTACTCAGGGTTTTTAAATCCCGTTTAAATGAATTAATGCTGGCGTTTGTGATGACACTGTTTCTTGTTGTCATTGCCGCCTGCCTTGTTTACTTTGCTGAGTATAATACCCCCGACTCTAAATTTACCAGCATTCCCGAAACTATCTGGTGGGCTATTGAAACTTTAACGACGGTTGGTTATGGCGATATGGTTCCCGTTACTATTATCGGAAAAGTATTTGCTTCGGTTATTATAATGGCAGGTGTGGCATTACTGGCGCTGCCAGCCGGTATTATCACAGCCGGTTTTTTGGATGAAGCAAGAAAAATTCGTGAGCAAGAGCAAGGGCCTAAGAAATGTCCGCATTGCGGTAAGCCTCTCGAGGAGGATAAGCATCATGGACATTAAAAAACCGGACTAACTCCAGCCCGGCTTTTATGATCTGCTTTGATTTATCAGAATCCTTTCTTCAATTTATATTTCTGCTCGTATCTTTCATTCAATTGTTTTTGTTTGTCATCCAGGTTTATTTTGCGCCCCTGGATAAATGCATCCGTTACATTACTGGTACGCATATCCAGTATATCACCTGAGCTGATAATGATATTGGCATCCTTGCCCACTTCAATGCTCCCTGTTTTATCTGCTACTCCCGTAATTTTTGCAACATTTAAAGTAATAGCAGCCAAAGCTTCTTCTTTTGTAAGTCCATACGTGGCTGCAGTACCAGCATTAAAAGCAATGTTACGGCCACGGGTCTGGTTGTCATCATCAGAAATGGAAAATAAAACGCCGGCTTTTTGTAAGGCCGCCGCCGTTTTGTAAGGCTGATCCACATCATCATCAGTTGCTGTGGGCAAACTATGCATTTGCTGAAGGATAACTGATACATTATTTTGTTTTAATAGATCAGCGATCTGCCAGCTGTCGCTTCCCCCCACAATCACTACGTCAAATCCAAATTCTTTTACAAAATCAAGCGCTACCAGCATTTGCTTTACCGTATTGGCATGAACATACAGTTTTTGTTGCTTGCCATACAAGCCTTTTACTGATTCAAACATTAAATTAGTTTCATCATGCCGGGTTATTGCATGATAAGCTTTTGCTTCCCTGAAAAAACTTTTGAGTTTTTCAATCTGTTCCAACCCTTCTTTAACGGGGTCGCTTTCCTGCCCGGCATTGGGGCCTCCGGGTCTGCCGCCACCAAACCGGCCAAAGTTTGGTCGCGGCATCATGGCTGGCATATACAAATGCATACCGGCATCTGTTTTATACGATGCATCTTCCCAGGTCCATGCATCTAATTGCACCACTGATGAAGAACCAGCAAGAAAACTTCCCTGCGGAACTATATTGGCCATTAATATTCCGTTCGACCGGAGTGTATTGATGACTTTTGAATCAGTGTTGTATGCAACAATGGAACGTACATCAGGATTCATGTCGCCGATCTCCCGAACATCATTCGATGCTCTTACAGCGCCGGTTTCAATTAATCCCAATGAACTCAAAGGAAGAATCAGACCCGGATAAATATGTTTGCCGGCCACATCAATAACTTTTGCATCCTTAAAATCAGAAGCCACCATCGGTCCGGCATAGGTAATTTTACCCTTCTCCATTATCACTACAGCATTATTAATTACTTCACCATTTCCTTTATGCAGCGTTCCGTTATAAAGAACAACAGTTTGTTCCTGCGGTGGGGTAGGCAATACATTTGATTGCGACTGAACAGACGCAACAAATACAATAAGTGTAGTAAGAATAAATAACTTTTTCATTTACAAATATTTTAATTGTTATCAATATCATTTTCCTCAATTTCCAGTATCCCCCGGCTGTGAATATAATCACTGCATGTATGTATGATCTGGTAAGAGGGTTGAGCCGGAATGGTAGGAGCGCCGCTTCTTTTTTCGCCATTCATTTTTTTCACCAGCCTTGCTCTTTCCGCATCCACTTCTTTTTGTAATTGCTCATCCCGCTGCCTGTCGAAATAAACTGTGCCATCCACAATTGTATATAATGATTTTGCATAAATGCTTAACGGATTATCTGACCATACCACTACATCAGCATCTTTACCCAATTTCAAACTTCCCACCCTGTCATCCACATGCAACATTTTTGCAGGATTAAGTGTAACCATTTTCAGTGCCTCTTCTTCTGTTAATCCGCCATACTTAATGGTCTTTGCAGCTTCCTGGTTCAGGCGTCTTGCCATTTCAGCGTCGTCAGAATTGATGGCAACATTCAATCCTACTTTATGCATGATGGCTGCATTGTAAGGAATGGCATCTTCCACTTCCACTTTATAAGCCCACCAGTCAGAGAATGTGGAAGCATTAGCTCCATGTGCCAGCATTTTATCCGCCACTTTGTAGCCCTCAAGAATATGTGTAAATGTGTTCACTTTGAAACCCATCTTGTCAGCAACTTCAATCAACCCGGTGATCTCACTTTGCACGTAGGAGTGACAGGTGATAAATCTTTTATTATCCAGTATTTCCACTAATGCATCAAGTTCCAGATCACGGCGGGGAGGAAACAGACCTGTCAGGGGCTTTTTCTCTTTTATTAATTTTTCTTTGGCGTCATTATAAGTCTGCCATTCTTTTTTGTAATCTTTTGCACGGGTAAATGCATCAATTAACACCTGTTCCACTCCCATTCTTGTATCGGGATAACGGGTATTACCTTGTGTGGATGCAGAACGTTTTACATTTTCACCTAAAGCAAATTTTATAAAGGGAGCAGAGTTTTTGAATTTCAGATCATCGTCATTGGCGCCCCAGCGGAGTTTGATCAATTGCGTTTGACCACCGATGACATTTGCAGAACCATGCAGGATATGTGATGTAGTAACACCACCACTCAGCTGGCGATAAATCTGAATATTATCAGGATCTAAGTTATCACCAATACGAACCTCAGAAGTTACTGATTGTGCTCCTTCGTTGATAGACGATGCTGCAATATGAGAGTGTTCATCAATGATACCGGGCGAAACATGTTTTCCGGTTCCATCAATCACCCTTGCTCCCGGCTCATTCAGATTTTTCCCGATTGCTGCAATCTTTCCATTTTTGAGTAATACATCCGTGTTTTGTAAAACACCATCTTTTTCATTTGTCCAGACAGTGGCATTCTTAATCACTATT
>JAHEZF010000010.1 GCA_023251215.1 Sphingobacteriales bacterium
GATATGTTTCATCGGTTAGCGGCACATGAAAGCTGATCACGTCAGAATAACGACAGACCTGTTCGAGGCTTGCTTCTTTTATATAATCGCCGCCGAAACCAAATTTGTATTTATCATAAGCCAGCACAGTAACATCAAATGACCGGAGCAGTTTGGCAAAGGCGCTGCCCGTGTTTCCATAACCGATAATGCCGACAGTTTTGCCACTGAGTTCTGTACCCCGGTTCTCATCCCTTCTCCATAATCCTTTTTTAACTTCATTAAAAGAGGAAGAAATTTTATTCATCAAATTCAATAATAAACCCAAAACATGTTCAGCTACTGCGTTACGATTGCCTTCGGGACTGCTTATACATTTTATGCCTTTGCTTTCTGCATATGCTTCGTCAACAAGTTCCATTCCACTACCAAGCCTGCCGATCCATTTTAACAGAACGGCTTTTTCCAGCAGGCTCCTATCCACATTTATTCTTGTAGTAATGATCAAAGCTTCGGCAGCAGATATTATAGCGCTTAGTTCATCGTAAGTAATATCCGGTTTGTTAATTACTTCGTATTCATACTTCGTTAACTGCCCGGCGAGATAAGGATGCGACTTCCCGGTTATGATTACCGTTTTCATTTCATTTTAAAAGTTAATGCTGCAAATTGTTTTACACTCAACTGTTCAGCCCGTTTATTAAACAGCTCATCATCCGGCATTGCTGCATCAAACAGGGCTTTAACAGCATTGCGCATAGTTTTACGCCGCTGATTGAATGCTGTTTTTACAATTATAAAGAAATCTTTTTCACTTTTCATAGGCGGTATTTTTTTCTTTGGCATCAACCGGATTACTCCGCCTTTGACTTTAGGCGGCGGCTGAAAACATTTTTCATTTACATCAAACAGATACTCTACATCAAAAAAAGCCTGTACCAGTACACTTATTACTCCATAAGTTTTATTTCCTTCGCTGGCTGCAACTCTTTGGGCCATTTCTTTTTGAAACATTCCTATCATACATTCAACATCTTTTTTCCATTCCAGCATCTTAAACAATATCTGTGAAGATATGTTGTATGGAAAGTTCCCTACAACTGTAAATTTTCCTTCAAAAGGTTTTTCGATATCCAGGAAATCCCCGTGAATGATCTTTCCTTCCATCTGAGGATACGTTTTCAATAAATAATTTACTTTTTCATTATCCAGCTCAACAGCTTTTAAATCAATATCGGAAAGTTGTAATAAATGTTTGGTCAATGCACCTCCGCCGGGGCCTACTTCCAGCAATTGGGTGAAGGCATGTTGTTGTAAGGCTGACACAATCTTTCTGCAGATGTTTTCATCTTTTAAAAAATGCTGGCCCAGCGATTTTTTTAATGTGTACATTTTTACAAAGTAAACATATTTGCCGCACAGTAAAATCTTTAAAAATAAAAACCCTTCCCGTGGAAACAGGAAGGGATTGAACTTAAATAAAACCTTGTTATCGGATCAGTAAAATCTTTTGAATAAAAATTTCCGCGCCAACAGAAACAACGGCCTGATAGACGCCTCTTGGTTTATCCAACAGGTTATCCAGTGTGAAAACATTATTTCCTTTTTGTACGTTCATCGAAAGAACAGTAACAATTCGTCCCGTCTGGTCATAAATATGAATATCCACCGGGCTGTCATTAACAGAAGATATTTGCAATTGAAATAAATCTTTCACAGGATTTGGCATTATAGTTACATTATTTCTTACCGGCACCGCCAATGGTATATTAATAATAGTACTGTATTTATCGCTGTTGCTGCTATCTTTCATCCTGATCCTGTAGTAAACATTCCTTGTTGCAAGTCCGCTGATGTTATCAGTATAGCTGTATTCCGCAACAGGATTATGTGAAGGCTGTGCAAAAACCCGATCAAGTACAGCAAAATTAACAGCATCGGTACTTCGTTCAATATCAAAGTAACTTACCACCCGGTTGTCCAGTACTGTCCAGTTAAGCCGGACCAGGTTATTATTCAAAACAGCTCTGAAATCAACCAGGTTATTCTCAAGTACATTACAAACTACTAACCTTCCAATCTCTATTGTATCTGTTGCATAAGCCGAACAACCGGCCTGGAGGTATTGGGTTACAATATAAATACCCGGAGTATCTACTGTAATAGATGTACCTGTTGTACTACCCACAATATGCCCGTTAAGAGTTGACCAGTTATAGACAGAGGTGGCGACCGGGTTGATAACGTAAATATGACTGATTCCCCCGGTATCACACAACATCGGGATGTCCGTATCTACCTGTACCCTTGGCGCCAGAAATAAATCGGTAGGCGCTACAAAATCTTTTAATTCTGCGGTGAACGATGCAGACGCACGGGTTTTTACAACAATCCGGTTAAAGGGTGTTCCGCAAACATCACCCCCCAACAAACCTACGGGGTCAAGACCTAATTTGGATAAATTCACTGAAAATTCCATAAACTGGTCTTTAATATAATTAGCAGCAAGGGAATTATTCTGTAAAACCAACTGGAACGGGCCCGCCCATGTATTGTTAGTACATCCTAATCCGGTATAAAAGGCACCGGCAGTTTTTGGTAAAATACTGGCATAACCATATTGTGCAGCAGCAATGGCTCCATCAAACTGACCGCTCCAATTAAAAGCAGCAGGAACTACAGTTTGCCAATCTGTTTTTTTAACCCAAATGCGGGCCTCAATATTAGTTAAAGTAGAACTTTGATATACAGCTGAAAAAATAATATCTCCCGGTGTAGTTATATTTCCTGATGTATCAAATTTCCAGCTTGTATGGCCTGCATCCGGGCCATATCCATACCAATTTCCTGAAACCCTGTCATAATAAATATCTGTCTGGTACATTTCAAAATCAAAATAACGGTTACCGGTCGTGTTATCAAGTGACAGCCCGCCAAACATCCACAACGAGTCAGTACTATTCGGACCGGCTCTTCTTATATGTACAAACATATCGAGGATATCATTTTTATCAGGGATTGATTGTATCCCTCCTGTCCAGTCATCCGGGCTCATCCCATTTTTATCTGAACCGGATGTAAAAACAGTGGTGTCATTACCATGATAATCCCGTACGAATATGGCATCCAGCCAAAGCCTGTTATTAACAATTGAAAACGGAGGTTTGCTCATGGAGCGGAAGAAAGAGGCCATTCTTTTAGGCCATGGAGAAACGTCAGTAAGATAGCCAGCCAAAACAGCCGCAACGCCGGTGGTATCTATTACATATTTACCCGAAGTATCTGCTGCTATTAAATTAAACCAGTCATCATTACCTGTTTGAACCAATCCGTTAAAATAATTTGCTCTTAAATCTGCATCTACTCCAAACCTTGCTTTGATTACGGGAGTTGTGATCTGGGAAAATAACGTAACGGGACAGACCAGCAAAAAGAAAACAAAATGTAATATTCTTTTCATATACACCTCCTTTCGCTCAAGATGTCAGAACACCTCAATCAAAAAATGAACAATAAAACTTTTGCTGGTTCGTGGTGAATTTTCAAAACTGTCAGTGGCTGACTATATGCTCGGTAGAAATTTCAGACATCATGGAACCCCCAAACTGAAAAAAAGCAATGACCCTGTATGAAATATAACCGGGAGAAACATTTTGATCGGTATGTTTATAGGATCGGTTAGAAGTGCAAGGCAACGCAAAGATGTCTTCCCAAAATGCATACGGATCATTGGGGTCTTCGTAGGTTCTCTGTATTAAAAACCCGGTTACACCTTGCTCGGAGGTTAAGCCCCATGTGGCTGTGATCCCGGCGCCCTGGCGGTGAGTTCTGAAAAATGCAAATGCAGGAACTGGTGTTTGTCGAATTGTAATAATTGATTTGCTTTTCGCAAAATCATTTGAAAACGGTGAAGCGGTAACAACTACACTTGTCATAATTAAAATGACAATTACAAAGAATTTTGTTTTCATAGAATCATTATTTGAATTAAAAATAAATTAACTGTCAATAATAACATAGGTAAAGCTTCCTGTTACTTTCACTTGTTAGAAACAACATTATTATTTTACTTAAGTAGTTGACAGGCCGGGTAATTGCACGATAAAAAAATAGTTATACGAAGATATAGAAAAAGCCCTCTTCAAAAAAGAAGAGGGCAGTAGGGTTTTAACCTGTAAAAATAACAAGCTACCTATTTTAATATGCTGAATTTCTTAATTATGATCTGGTCGCCGATGATTATCCTGAGATAATAAACTCCATAGGGCAAATTAGCTGTCTGGCTGTATGTAAAAGTATTGCTGCCGGGCAGCAAAGCTTCCATATATTTTTGCATTATCCGGCCGTTTCCATCCACTATATAAATCTGCGCCCATGAGGAAACGCTTACATTCACCAAAACCTGTAATTGATCTCTTACAGGGTTAGGCATAATCTGAATGTTTGTTTCTTTGTTATTGTTCCGGCGCAAAGTAATAATCTTGCTCAAATTTGTTCTGCCATCAGGCAGTACAGATTTTAACCTATAATATATCAGATCAGAAGTGATCCCGTTGATATCATCTGTAGCCTGGTAGGATTCTTGTGCATTTACAACCGGCCGTGCTGCTGTTCTTACAGCATCATTGAAATTTATTCTATCCTGGCTTCTTTCAACAATGAAATGATCAATTTCCTGCTGGCATAAAACTGACCAGTTCAGCTGTACCAATTGGTTTTGCAATTTTGCATTAAAAGTGAGCAGGTCACAATTCAAAATATAAAAAATACAACGCCAGTCCCTTTCAGTAGAGCAACCAAGACCGGCTGCTATAGCCGTACGCTGCACTGTAGTAATAGAGCCTGGTGATGGGTCACCGGAAGTGGAACCACCATTACCCATATAAGCAGAAGTACCTTTGACACTTGAATTATTGTTATCAAAACGATCATCCAGGCCATCTCCATCTGTATCTATACCTGTTAAGGTTACATTATCATCCGGCTGACCATTAAAGTTTAAATCATTACCTTCTACCCTGTCAATTAAACCATCACCGTCTGTATCAGAATCAAGATAATCTGGCTGGGTATCACCGTCTTTATCAAGCGGATGAATACCATCGCCTCCAAAGCCGGAATAATTATCATAAGTATTTCCTATTCCATCTCCATCTGTATCAGTAGCTGATGGCAACAGATACCCGTTTGTTGTTTGCCCCTCTATATTATCGGGAATACCATCATCATCTGAATCAATATCATAAGGGTTGGTTCTTCCTGTTCCGTCTGTGTTTGGTAACGTAAGTGAGCCCAATGCAGCAATACCGGTATTCCAACCATCGGTATTTAAGGTTCCATCTATCCGGCCATCCCAGTCAGCATCAGTAAACTGTGCTTCTTTTACATCGGTAATGCCGTCACCATCGCTATCCAGATCATATGGGTTCGATTTTGTATCCCCATCCATATTCTTATTCGGGTATGAGTCAGCTTTTCCATCGTTATTCCCATCAGAGCCGGTTAACAATAATGCTGCAGCTGAATTTTCTGCCACTCCGTCATTACCTACATCGCCATCAATAGCATCAGCTAATCCGTCAAGATCTGTATCTGTAAATACATCCACTTTACCATTATTGTTGGCATCAGTTCCATATACCTCCATTATATCAGGAATACCATCATTATCACTATCCAGATCAAGATAGTTGGGAACAGCATCTCCATCGGTATCAACAGCGCCTAAACCATTTCCTGACCCACTTACTCCAATACTGGCATCTACATTTTGTGACAGACCATCACTATCTGAGTCAGAATAATTATCAATTTTTCCATCACCATTGGCATCTACTCCACCACTTTCGGCTACATCAGGTATGCCATCATTATCACAGTCACGATCAATGAAATCAGGAATGCCGTCTTTATCTTTATCAAAATCATCGTTAATGCTATCTCCATTACTATCAACATAACCCGGCCAGTTAGTATCCATAAAATTGACGATACCATCATTATCAGCATCTGCCCCGGGGTCAAAATTATCATTCATTCCATCCGAGTTATAATCTACCCAACCGGGATAATCAGTATCCAACCAGTTGGGTATGCCATCGCCATCCAGATCCTGCAAGGCCACCGGGTTATTTAATTCCACATAATCAGGAATACCATCGTCATCTTCATCAAGATCGGGGCAGTTTTGATGAAGAACAGTTATTCTGATTGTATCTGAGCATCCTGTGCCTGAATTAAAGTAGGCATAATAAATTCCTGATGAACTGATAGAAGTACCAGGGCTTACCACATTTAACGAAGTAAAAGGTATGCCGCTATAAAAAGTATAGCCTGCATATCTTGACCAGGGAAGTGTTATAGAAGTAGCGGGACAAATATTTACAAGTGTAGTATCACCGGGTACATAGCAACTGGCGGTATAGATATCTGTTACCGGGCCCGGTGCATAACATCCGCCACCGGTATCATACAAAGTGGAATCATAAAATACCTGTAAAGTAGTCTGGCCTTTATAATCAATCCTTCCCCTGTTGGTTATGGAAGCGCTATAGCAACTTGTAATATAACAAGAGGATGGAACAACCATGTCAAAATTAACTGTGCCGCTGGCGCCAGCAGCTACAGTACCACCAGATGTACTGTTGGCACCCGTGCCAATCCGAAAGGTAACTTGCCTGGTAAAAGCATTGTATTCTGCCTGGTCATCTCCGTTACCATCCGTTTTTGTTGCGCCATTAATCTTTAAACTGCCCGGAACAAACCCTGCATTGATGGGAAGATTATCAGTAATGATGGTGTTGATGCTTGCATCACTGCCTAAATTATTATAGGTAATGGTATAACGCAACACGTCGCCGGGTAATAAACTTCCGCCGTTTTGATCGCTTGAGGCTTTTATTAAAGAGAACGATGGGTTAAATTGACTTATAGCTGTACTTACAACATGTACAAAATAATTTTCAGAAGGCGATGAAAATTGAATGATGGCACTCGTCTGGCTGTTGCCAAGTTGTGCATTACTTGTATTGGGCAGGTCAATAATTTTTGCATCATATCCCAATGTATTTTGAAAAGCAGGATTCCGGGTTGTTACAACACTCCCTTTATAAGCAATCACACTATTCCATGCATCAGCTGTTCCAATCAATGGAACTGCGGTAGTGGCCAGATCATAAAAAGAACCGGCTCCGTTTTGTTTAAATTTCCATGCGTCTGAAGAACTACGGTCACCGTCATATACCACGGCGCCTAATTCGCAGCTTACTGTGCCCGTGGCAGGTGTAAGAAAACCAGTAACAGTAACATCAACAGCAGGATCACCACTATTAATAATAGCTTCGCCGTCAAAAATCACGAGATTTCGCGGAGTTAGTGTAGTATTGGAATAAGCAATTACAATTGTCCAGCCACCACAGGCATTATTAATACCTGTTGGGCCCACAATGTCAGCTACTGCATATGTTCCGTTCGGGCTGGTTGCATTTACCAGCGAGGTTATATCCTTGAAGCACATATAGCCGGTATGGCTTAATCCCGGTGAATTCGCATTGGTATGCCTGTCGGTTTGTGTGGAATTAATTGTTTGATATGATGAAGCACCCGGAAGTTTCAGTTTGCAGGAAGTGTAGGCTCCAGCGATCCATGCACTATCAGTACCTGAGTTTCCCTGGTCGGCACCCCAGTATAATCCTGCAAATAAAACTTGTGAGCAGGAAGCGAGACTAAGATCCGAAGTGGAGGAATTATAAGTGCCTTTGTCATCATAGCCCTGTATCTGCATATCAAAGGTTACATCGGCAGCTTTTGCTTTATCACTGTGTATTTCTACTGCAATGGTATTATTCCCTGAAACAAAAAAAGAAGGGCTAAGATCAACAGTATAATTTTCAGCGGTACCCGGCGAAATGGCACTGCTTGCGTAAGTGGTGTGGGCTATTGCACCCGCAGGCATATTATTCCTTGCCCTTTCTGTTCCGTTAATGTAAATAACAACTCCATCATTTCTTTTTAAATTAAGCCTGATGGCGGTATAAGAAGAAGGAGTAATACTTACAACCTTCCTGAAATAATATGCAGGTGTTCTTGAACTACAACCTCCCGGTGGGTTTGGACAGGAAGAAGTACATCCACTGTTAAGGCAGGTAACATTGGGGCTTGGCGTTGCCTGGCCCCAGCCAAACTGGGCATTGGCAGAAGGCCATCCTGTATCATCAAATGCTACTGTTTCCCAATTGGCCGGTCTTGAATTGGCGTCCCAGTATTTCCAGCTCACACCATAGTTATAAAGAGTGGTAATAGTATTGTCAACATCTATATTGATGCCATAATTGTTATTGTCAGTAGTGCTTCCGTTAGGCGGTGTTTCACCTGTTCCGGGATTGCCTGAACCAACACCATTGGTAGAGATAATACTATTGGATACATATACTATACTACCCCGGACAGAAGTGTTGCTGTAACGGGGAGTAAAGGCCCGGACTATTTGTGCATGCATCCATACACCCGAAAAAAGAATGATGGTAAGGATTAAATACTTTTTCATAAGTTGGATTTACTCTGACACAGCCATACAGTTTATAACTAAAGCCTTTTATTGTATTATTATTTTTTGTTTCACTGATTCTCCGTTTTCTTTTTGCCACTCCAGGATGTAACTACCATTTTTCAGCCTGGTCGTTTTATCATTATTGCCTGCATTTAACCACAATGTTTCATTTTTTATTACCCGGCCATTAAAATCAAATACCCTAAACTGTATTATTTTCATATTTGTAGAATAAATATGCGTGGTTATCATTTGCGCACCCGATTGATATGCGTCTGCATAAAAATTACCGGTCTTCCTGTTAACGATCCTTTTTATATCATAATACTTTACAATTCCATCAAAATTGGTTTGCGACAACCTGTAAAAACTTATTCCTTCCAAAGGCGCCGGATCAATAAATTCGTATGCTTTTTCACTGTTTGAATTACCAGCGCCGTTCACAATGCCGATGATTTCAAATCTTTGTGTATTTGCTGACCGTTCAATAGTGAAATGCCGGTTATTTACTTCCGATGTTGTAGTCCATTGCACAGACACTTTATCAGAATGAAGATCTACGGTATAGTGCTGCATCAGCACAGGCAAGGTGCTGCTCACGTTTACTGTAAACTGATCTGTGATACATCCTAAACCATCAGTGACAGAATAGTTAAAAGTCCCCGTTCCGGAAGGGGTGACTGATATGGAACGGCTGGAACCGCTTAATGGTGATTGCCACGCATAGTTTCCGGGCCACGATGCTGTTAACGTTTGTGATTGACCGTTTCCGATAGTATAAGTTGTGCTTTTACTAACATCTTTCATAATAGTGAACTTATCAAAAATGGTTCCGTCAACACGAATGAACTTTGCATTCAGCCTGTTGTCATCCACTTCAAAAAAGAACATTCCCCCATCGTTTATTGAATAGGGCATTGCGTTGTGAGGATAACCATCAAGTCCTGCATTTGTACCGCCGCTATTTCCTGAACTTCCGGCAACTACATATACTGTTCCATGGTTGGGCGTATTGGAAGCAGTGGTATACACACATGAATTAGCTGAACCATCATAAAATCCGCTCGTGCTGCTTTTAAGATAAGGAGTCATACTGGCTGTTGCCAATTCAGTGCCATAATGACCATCCAGCAATTTCGATCTTTCATAATCATGACTGTGGCCACACATGATAAGATCAACTCCTAATCGTTCCAGGATACGAATGAAATTCTGACGCATGTTGATCAGTTCAGTTTCTGTATTCGAGTTATGACTACCCAGGGTATAAGGGGGGTGATGCCAGTAAGCAATCGTCCATTTTTTTGTATTGGCGGCCATATCGCTTTTTATCCAGGTCACCTGGGCGCCAGTAGTATCATAAAGTCTTGTAGTGCCTGCATCTTCTTCTCCGTAAGAATCAAGGGCAAGAAAGTGTGTATTGCCCCAGTCCCATGAGTAATAAGCTTCGGTTCCTGAAGCAACACCACCTGATTGAGCAGAGGCAGGTAAAGTAAAAATATCGTAATAGGGTATTGCATGATCAGCCTGACGTGTAGTACTATTGGCATAATCATGATTACCCGGAACGGGAAACAGAATGTGATTCTTAGTGATTGAACCCTGGTAGGCATTGAAAAAACCTGTCGTGTATTCTGCGTCTGTTCCGGAATTATATGCATTATCCCCCAGTAATAACCAGGCATCCGGAGCATCAATTCCATTTGTACTCAAATAACTCTGATATTGAGCAAGCGTATTGGTCTGATAGGACAGGCTGTTAATACCACAATCACCAAAAGCTGCAAAATAGAGTTTTCGTGTGGTATTGGTTGGCGGAGCTGTTCTGAAAAAATTAGTGGTTGAATTCTGTAAGATCTGAGAGGATGTTGTTCCGAAACGGTAAAAATATTTTGTATCCGAAGATAATCCGGTGATCCGGATTTCATGCTCGGTAGTTGGACAACTTTCATCAACAACAGTTGGATAAGTTCCAAAAGTAGTTCCCACCTCTACACGGCCGGAACAGGTAAGATCAGTACGCCAGCGCAATGTGACTTCAGTTTGATTCCCCATATTCAGATAGGGTCCTCTTGTTAAGCTTACAGAAGCAGGAGCAGGCTGACCAACTAATTTTAAATCAAACCGCATATCTGCATCGCTGGCTGTACGCTGGTGCATTTCTACAGCGATCAGATTACTACCTTCATTAAAATAACATTTTGGTACGCTGATAACTGAGGCCGTTCCCTCTGAAGCACCATTCTTTGCACTCGATGCCACTGTAGTATATGTAACAGAACCGGCGGGCATATTGTCCCGACCTATTTCAACAGCATTTACATAAATTACTGCGCCATCATCATCAATGATGCTGATATCAAAGGAAACATAATTGTTTACCCCCGAAATAGTAAAGGTTTTTCTGAAATAGGTTGTAACAGGGTTTGCGGGCAATAAAGTTCCAGTTAAAGATTCGCCATAATAAAAAGTAGAAGGAGCATTGGTTGTCCATCCTGTCTCTGTGTAACCGGTGCCGTACCATGCAGTGCCCTGATTGCTACCATTGTTCAGGTAACTCCAGTTAGCCCCGTAATTGAAAATAGTGGTTTGCGAAAATGAATTCCCGGAGGAAAATAATGCAATAAAAAGCAATAAAGCAATGCTTTGAAACAAGGATGCCGGCTTCATACAATGATTGGATTTTAAGCTGGTTTTTCAGCTAACAAATTTTAAAATATTTAGCTAAAATCCAATATTTTAGTACCAGAAAACACTTATTAAAACCAAGATCAAGTAATAAAACGTTGATAAACATCGTAAAATCCCCAAAATTCTTTTATTTAATCTTCTTAATAGTTCTTACGGGTTTCTCCTCATTTTATTTTTCCACTCCTGATAAAAAACCAGCTGAAAAAATAAAAGATATTTATTTACAGGGATTAACCCATCTTCAAAAAGATATCAGGCAATTTGAGTTTGCCTGCCTCCGGCAAAAATCAGTTAAAGAATTACAACAATTTTTTTACAGCTGCAGAATCACTTATAAAAAATTTAGTATCCTGAGTGATTTTTTTAATCCTTATGAAACCCGCCTTCTGAATGGACCGGCAATTAAAAGAAGTGAAGATGATAATCCCCAGGTAATTATTGATCCGCAGGGATTTCAGGCATTGGAAGAGACCTTATTCAGAAGCCCCGTAAAAAAAAGCAGGGAATCCATACTAATACAACTCCGCAATATTTCTAAAACTATACAACTGTTGCAGGAAGAGCCGAATCTTCAATATAAATTCAGTGATGACTTAATCTTCAGTGCATTCCGGTCTGCATTGATCCGGTTGGCAGCAATGGGTATCAGCGGTTTTGACTCACCTGTGGCCCATTTTTCACTTCCGGAAGCAATGGCCACACTGGACGGCATCAGTAATTGCATCCGCCAATATAAACAGGAAATTCAAAAAAAGAATGTGCTTCTTTATAAAAAGGCAATAACACAAATTTCGGCAGCCAGAAGTTTTATAGCTTCCAATAATTCATTTGACAAATTGGACCGACTTACATTCCTAAAACAATATATCAATCCGCTATTTGGTTTGGTAACTGAAATAAGGAATATTTTGGGGATAGAGCTTTCCACCGGCCGAATGCCTGTTAATCAAAAATCAACGAATATTTTTGACGCCGGATTTTTTAATATTGATTTTTTTTCTCCTAATGAAAGATACCAGTTGACTCCTGAAAGGATCGAACTGGGGCGCCAGCTTTTTTTTGACCCTATCATGTCAGGAACTAAAAAAAGAAGCTGTGCAACCTGTCATAAGCCTGAACTCGCATTTACGGACCAGCTTCCCACAGCATTAGCCATTGATGAAAAAACTTTTTTATCCAGAAACACTCCCACACTCTGGAACTCTGTTTTTCAAACCAGGCAATTTTTTGATTCCAGAACCAGTACATTGGAAAACCAGTTGAGTGATGTAGTGCACAACCGCAATGAAATGAAAGGATCGCTTCAGGAAAATATTACCCAAATAAGACACGACAGCCATTATTCACCTTTATTTAAAGAAGCTTATAAGGATGATAAGGAGCCGGTCACTCAATACAATATTGCCAATGCCATTGCATCTTATATACGTTCATTAGTTGCATTGAACAGCCGGTTTGATCAATATATGCGTGGTGATGAAAATAAAATGAGTACGATAGAAAAAAGGGGATTCAACCTTTTCATGGGAAAAGGGAAATGTGGCACTTGTCATTATCTTCCTTTATTTAACGGGCTTGTGCCTCCCGATTTCAACGAAACAGAATCGGAAGTGCTGGGTGTACCTCAAAAAAATGATAGTCTGCACCCCGTACTGGACCCCGATGCCGGTAAATTTAATTTTACTCTGTCTCCGGTACATCGTTTCGCATTCAAAACCCCGGTACTTCGAAATATTGAGTTAACGGCTCCCTATATGCATAACGGTGTCTTTAATACCCTGGAAGAAGTAATGGATTTTTATAACAAAGGAGGTGGCTCCGGATTAAAAATTGCGCCGGAAACCCAAACATTGCCTCCTGATAAACTCAATCTTTCTGAAAAAGAGATCAACGCTATTGTAAGCTTTCTAAAAACACTCACAGACACAAGCACCGCCCATTAAAACTGAATTCAGTATTTTTATTCGTATTTACACTACACTATGAGCACAAACGTAAAACCAGTTATCGGTATCAGTTGCGGAGATCTGAATGGGATTGGGATAGAACTGATCATAAAAACTTTTTCGGATAACCGCATACTGGAACAATGCACCCCGGTTATTTTTGCTTCGAATAAGGTTATTAACTTTTATCGTAAATCCATTCCGGATGTAAATTTTAATTACCAAAATACCAAAGAATTCAACCGGATAAATCCAAAACAAATAAATCTTTTCAACTGCTGGGAAGAAGAAGTAGTGATCAACCCGGGACAATTGACTGATACCGGTGGAAAATATGCTGCACTTTCCCTGCAGACTGCAGTTGCAGCTTTAAAGCAAAAGCATATTGATGGATTGGTAACAGCACCCATCCATAAAAAAAATATCCAGTCAGCCGAATTTAATTTTACCGGTCATACGCCTTACCTGAAAAGTATTTTTGGAGTACCCGATGTTGCCATGATGCTGTGCGCCGGAAATTTCCGTGTAGCCTTACTCACAGAACATATACCCGTAAAAGAAATAGCAATAAATATCAGCAAAGAAAAAATTGTCAGCAAGCTGAACATTGTTTATCAAAGCCTGCAAAAAGATTTCGGAATTGAAAAACCACGGATCGGCGTACTGGGTTTAAATCCACATGCAGGTGATGAAGGTTTGATTGGTAATGAAGAAGAAACCATCATCAAACCCGCTATCAAAGAAGCAAAGAATAATAATATGCTGGTGATTGGCCCCTACAGTGCCGATGCTTTTTTTGCCCGCAGCAATTACAATCGTTTTGATGCGATACTGGCCATGTATCACGACCAAGGATTAATTCCTTTTAAAGCATTAGCCATTAGCGAAGGGGTGAATTATACCGCAGGTTTACCGGCAGTAAGAACTTCTCCCGATCATGGTGTGGCTTTTGATATTGCCGGAAAAAATAAAGCCGATGTTTCCTCTTTTACGACTGCTGTTTTTGAATGTATTGACATCATCAATCGCCGGAAAGAATACGAAGAGAACCGGAAAAACCCTTTGAAAAAAGTAACTCCTGCCATATTAGCCAATGTGGAGGATGAAAAGATTGATGAGGAAGAGGAGCCGAAGTAGCCCTCACTGAAAAACAGAATCCGGCACACCTTTATTAATAATATAACCGGTGTAAGTGATCTCTACTTTTCCTTTTTTGTTCTTAATCTTGTCAGCTTCCTGTTCTTTCTTCGTGCCATCATCATAGTCAAAAGTAAGGCCCTTGGGAAGTTTATAATCTTTGGTATTGAATGAAAAGATCAGCTTATCTGCGAGGCCAAACTCTGCGTATTTACCGTAGATCATTTCCAGTTCATAGCTTCCGTTTTCCCGTGTGGTCGTCTTTGCTTTTTTAATCAGAAATTGTGTCTCATCAATAAACAGGGTTGATAATACTAATTCGGAGCTTTCATCCCTGGGCAGCAGTTTGATGATGCGAAGGTTGGTCCCGCTTTCGTTTCCTGCATCAACTATATCAAACCCTCCGGTGTTTATAAAAATATTGTTGAGTGTTATATTCACTGAGCCTTTGGGGACAAATGAAATACCACTTTCGTTATTGATGCGGAGCTTATTGGGTTTTTTGTAAAAAACTTTTACATTGGCAACAGGAACTTTTATAAAAAAAACATTTGTTTTCATTTTGCCTTTGGCTTCATAGTCATTTACATTGTCAAGTTTGGTTTTAATCTTTTGAATAATTTCTTCTGCTGTCTGTGCATTCACAGAAATAAAAAACAAAAGAGCAGCCGGAAGTACCAACAAATATTTTAATAGTTTCATTAGCTTAAAATATTTTTTTTCCTGAAATGCCAGATTGCTACAAAAAGAAATGTTGCGGCATAAGCCAGCAATATTAACCCGCTTTTCAAAATGGCAGAAAAATTTTCGATAGAACCGTCCACGGTTACACCATCTTTTCCCTTTACATAAAAAAATCCTTTCCACCCCAGCATATGCGTGGTAAAGAGGTAGGGCTTAACCGTATCGTCATAAAAAGGTATCTGCATCTGTGTAAGTATGGTAAAAATGATGATCACACAAACTGTAGCTACAACCGGCCCGATAGAATTATCTGCAAACACGGATAACATAAAGGCTAATGACGCTACAGTAACCAGGCCGATTGCTGCAAAAATAAATGCCGCACCATATCTCCATATAATATCGGACGAAGCAATAATGTTGGAACTTGTCTCACGGGCAATAAACAAATCAT
>JAHEZF010000011.1 GCA_023251215.1 Sphingobacteriales bacterium
GAACAGCATACAAAGAAGTGGCATTCTCATTAAACAATTTGAGCCAGTGATTTTGGCAGAAAGTATTTGTAAGCCATCCGTTGCACAGTCTGCAAAAGAATGTATGGAAGCTGTTGTGACGGAAGGAACAGGAAGACTGGCTTTCAAAGGCGTGTCCTTTGCCGTGGCAGGAAAAACAGGAACAGCCCACGTAGCTGACGGCAACATAAAATATAATGACGGTGTGTACCAGGCTTCATTTGTCGGTTACTTTCCTGCCGAAAAGCCACAATATAGTTGCATAGTAGTTATCCGTACCAAACCAAATGCCTACCTGCATTATGGCGGACAATTGGCAGCGCCGGTTTTCCGCGACATCGCCACTAAACTTTATGCAATGTATGTAGAGAAGAAAAAAGCTTCGATGTACACAATGGTTAAAGACAGCTCTGCCTATTTCTATGCAGGATATACAAAAGATATTAAAAATGTATTCAACACATTGAATGTTGGATATTCTGATTCAGTGCAACAAAACAACTGGAGTACTGTTTCTGCAAATAATTATCAGCCGGTGATGAAAATGAATACCATCCGGCAGCAACTTATGCCGAATGTCAGAGGTATGGGATTGAAAGATGCTTTATACCTGCTGGAGAATATGGGAGTGAAAGTGTCGGCGAGAGGAAAAGGAAAGATCATGTTGCAATCAGTGGCGCCGGGAACAGTGTTGGTAAAAGGTATTACGGTAATGTTGGAATTGAGTTGAGAAAGATTTATCAGATAAAAAGTCTAAGAACCGGTTGTGTTATTACGGGATGTACTATATAAAGTGGCAATCAGAACCGTGGCGGGAAGTACGGATATAGAAGTAAAGAACATACAGATTAATTCGAAGAAAGTAGAACCGGGTGATGTGTTTGCGGCGATAAAAGGTACAGTAACAGATGGTCACCAGTTCATTGAAAAAGCAATTGAATCAGGAGCTGTAGCTATAGTATGTGAAGAAATTCCTTCTGATAAAAAAGCGGGAGTTGTATATGTGCAGGCAAAAGATAGTGCAGAAGCGACAGCTTATATGGCTCATAATTTTTTTGGAAAACCATCAGAGATGATGAGGGTAGTTGGGGTGACCGGAACAAATGGTAAGACAACGATCGCAACATTATTATATAAGCTCTTTACAGTATTGGGATATAAATGTGGGTTGCTGAGCACTGTAGAATATCATATTGGCGACAGAATAGTACCTGCCACGCATACCACCCCGGATGTTATCAGCCTGAATGCTTTGTTGAAGCAGATGGCAAATGAAGGCTGTACTCATGTGTTCATGGAAGCAAGTTCACATGCCATACAACAGCATCGCATCACGGGGTTGCAGTTTGCAGGTGGCATTTTCAGCAACATCACACATGACCACCTGGACTATCATAAAACATTTGATGAATATATACGGGTAAAGAAGTCTTTTTTTGATTCATTATCCTCATTTGCATTTGCCATCAGCAATGCAGATGATAAAAGAGGAGAGGTGATGATGCAGAACTGTAATGCAAAAAAGTATTTCTACAGCTTGAAAACAATGGCTGATTTCAAGGGAAAGATTCTTGAAAACAGTTTAACAGGTTTAGTGATGACGATAAATGATGTTGAAGTTCATTTCAGGCTGATCGGTGAGTTCAATGCTTATAACCTGCTGGCTGTATATGGAACGGCGGTGTGCATGGGAGAGGATAAACAGGAAATATTAAAATGCCTTAGTGTATTAAAAGGAGCTGAAGGAAGATTTGATTATGTGGTATCGGAAAAAAATAAGGTGATGGCAATTGTGGATTATGCTCATACACCGGATGCTCTTTTAAATGTGCTGGCCACAGTGAAAAAACTGAAGAAAGGATTTGAACAGGTAATAACCGTGGTAGGATGCGGAGGTGACAGGGATAAAACAAAACGACCGCTGATGGCAGAAGTGGCCTGTGAACACAGCGATAAAGTGATATTGACCAGTGATAATCCAAGGAGTGAGGATCCGGGACAGATTATAAAAGATATGGAGGCGGGATTAAGCCCTGCGGCAAAAAGAAAATATATCCCGATTGTGGACCGCAAAGAAGCGATTAAGACAGCGATCAGTTTGACAAAACCTGAAGACATCGTGCTGGTAGCGGGAAAAGGACATGAGAAGTACCAGGAGATTAAAGGAGTCAGACACCATTTTGATGACAAGGAAATAGTAATAGAAATGTTTGAATTGTTAAGCCGGTAGCTGTGGGCTGCGAGCTGTGAGCATGAAACCAGAAACCAGCAACTAATAACCAGTAACCAGCATGCTGTATCATTTATTTGAGTGGTTAAAAGATCAGGGATACAAGTTTCCCGGAAGCAGGCTCTTTGAGTTTATCACTTTCAGGGTACTGCTTGCAATATTGCTTTCGCTGGTTATCACAATGATCTTTGGAAAAAAGCTGATCCGGTATTTACAAAAAAAACAAGTTGGCGAAAGTATAAGAGAACTTGGATTGACAGATGAACAAACCAAGAAAGGTACACCAACAATGGGAGGTATCATTATCATCCTGGCAATACTGATACCTACGTTACTCCTGGCCAATCTGAATAAAGTTTATATAAGGCTGATGGTGGTTAGTACAGTTTGGCTTGGAATAATAGGATTTGTTGATGACTATCTGAAACTAAGAGCAAGGCGGATAGCACAACAAAACGGCGAAACATATAAAAAAGGCGATCGGGATGGTTTGGCAGGATGGTTCAAAATATTTGGGCAGGTCGGATTGGGAATTATTGTTGGCGCCACCCTGTATTTCAACAGCAATGTAAAAATATGGAGAGAATACCAGGGTAAAAGAAATGTAAAAGATTCAACACAACTGGTAAGAACAGTAAACGGGAAGGAAAAAGTTTTTGTTGAATCCAAATCGTTTGTCACTACCATTCCTTTTTTTAAGGGACATGAATTCAATTATTCAAAACTATTGCCGGCAGGCTGGAGAAATTATACATGGGTTCTTTACATATTGATTGTGATTTTCATTATTGCTGCTGTTTCCAATGGTGCAAATATTACTGATGGCCTGGATGGACTTGCATCGGGAACATCGGCGCTGATCGGGGTCTTGCTTGGCATTTTTGCCTATGCCAGCGGTAACTTCTTCTTTGCTGATTACCTCAACATCATGTACATCCCAAATCTTGATGAGTTGTCCATATTCGTTGCAGCCATGATCGGAGCCTGTATTGGATTTCTGTGGTACAATTCATACCCGGCGGAAGTTTTTATGGGCGATACCGGAAGCCTCACGTTGGGAGGAATCATTGCTGCATTAGCCATTATTGTTCATAAAGAATTACTGATTCCTATTTTTTGTGGAGTGTTCCTGGTTGAAAATATAAGTGTGATGCTGCAGGTAGGGTATTTCAAATATACAAGGAGAAAGTACGGTGAAGGGCGAAGAATTTTTTTAATGAGCCCCTTGCATCATCACTACCAGAAACAGGGATTTCATGAAGCAAAGATTGTGACAAGATTCTGGATAGTAACAGTATTAGGTGTGGTGTTGAGCATTGTGACGTTGAAATTAAGATAAACGCAGAGTCCAAAATAATTGTTGAAAAACCGGCAAATCCTTTTCCCTGGGAAAACCATCCCGATAGCTATCGGGACAGATCCAATGATATTGTGGTGCAGTTGTATGAAATGCCAATACTTATGAAGAACCAACTTCCGTACAAAGCCCCTCCGGCTCCCCGAAGGGGAGAGTGCTAACGCACATGAGCTGATGTTTGAAACTGTTTAATAAAGATGAAAAGAGTTATAAAGTCGAAATGCTTAATTACAATAGTTGATTGAAAATATAAAGCCCGGCCTCCCTCTCTGAAGGAGAGGGATAAGAGGGAGAGGCTTATATGAGCAAGAGATTTGTCATACTGGGTGCAGGTGAAAGTGGTATAGGCGCCGCACTGCTGGCGCAGCAACAGGGATATGACACATTTGTTTCTGATGGAAGTTCTTTGAAAGATGATTATCGTAACAAGTTACAGAATGCAGGAATTGAATTTGAAGAAGGAAAGCACAGCGAAAACAAAATTCTTACTGCTGATGAAGTAATGAAGAGTCCCGGAATTCCGGAAAGCAATGAAATAGTAAAGAAGATCCGGGCAAAAGGAATTGGGATCATCAGTGAAGTAGAACTGGCTTATCAATTCAAAGGCAACAGCAAGATCATTGCCATTACCGGGAGCAATGGTAAATCAACTACTACTGCGTTGACTTACCACATCTGCAAATCCGGTGGCCTGGACTGTGCGATGGTGGGAAACATTGGTTATTCATTTGCCAGGCAGGTGGCTGAGGAGCCCAAACCATTGTATGTAGCAGAGATCAGCAGTTTCCAGCTGGATGATATCAGAACCTTCAGGCCGGATATAGCTATACTGACAAATATTACTGAAGACCACCTTGACCGTTACGATTATCAATTTGAAAAATATATCCAAAGCAAATTCCGTATCGCTATGAACCAGCAGCCAGATGATCATTTCATTTACTGCGCCGATGATGAGGTAACTATAAAATATATCAATCTCCCGAAAGTTATCGGGATCAATATTCAATCTAACCAACTACCAATTAGTATGAAAAGAGAAGTACCTAACGGAGCATTTATTAAAGACGGGGACTTGTATATCAGGACAGGACTGGAATATACTTTAATGAGTGTATATGATTTCGCATTAAAAGGAAAGCATAACCAATATAACACTATGGCAGCCTGTGTGGCGGGCACCACCATGGATATCAGCAAGGAAAAGATCCGGGATGCTGTTCAGAATTTCCAAAGCCTGGAACATCGCATGGAATATGTAGCAACGATCCGTGGTGTGGAGTTTATTAATGACAGCAAAGCAACAAATGTAAACTCCACCTGGTATGCACTCGAAAGTATGACAAAGCCAACGATATTGATCCTGGGTGGAGTAGATAAAGGAAACGATTATTCATTGATTGCAGGGTTGATAAAAGAAAAAGTCAAAGCCATTATTTGTTTGGGAACTGACAACCGGAAGATACATGAGGTATTTGGAAGCATGATCAGCCCCATTGCAAATACCGGCAGCGCAGCGGAAGCAGTACATGCAGCTTTTCATTTTGCAGAAAAAGGAGATGTAGTACTGTTAAGCCCGGCCTGTGCAAGTTTTGACATGTTCAAAAATTATGAAGACCGTGGTAACCAATTTAAACATGCTGTGAAAGAACTCTGATAAAATGGATGCAACAAGAGACATACGATTCAATGAGCTGAAGAAAAGTTTCTATCCGGATAACCTCCTTAGTAAAACAAAAGGTGATAAAGTTATTTGGGCATTGGTCATTCTATTGACATTGGTTTCATTGCTGGCTGTTTATAGTGCAACCGGATCATTAGCCTATAAAAATTACAAAGGCAATACAGAAATATACCTGTTCAAGCAAATAGCATTTATAGTTATAGGTATTATGGTTATTTATTTTGCACACCTGATAAACTACACATTTTATTCAAGAGCTGCGAAAATATTACTCCTCATCTCACTTCCGCTTTTATTCTATACATTATTTTTTGGTGTAAGAATGAACGAAGGCAGCCGCTGGATACGGTTGCCGTTCATTAATATGACCATGCAGACGTCTGACCTGGCAAAGCTGGCCCTGTTTATGTACCTGGCAAGATTGCTGAGCAAGAAGCAAGATGTGATTAAAGATTTTAAGAAAGGTTTTTTGCCGGTAATAATTCCGGTAATCGTTACCTGTATTTTGATTGCCCCGGCTAATCTTTCTACAGCCATGCTGCTGGGTGCAAGTTGCCTGGTGCTACTGTTCATTGGCCGGGCAAGAACGAAACATATTTTAATGACGATCGGTATCGCCCTGATTCCAATATTGTTTCTTATAATGGCTGCAGTTATCCGTCATAAATCAGGCAGCAGAGAAGTAGTAGAAGCAAAAACAACAACAGGGATATTTGGAAGAGCAGATACATGGATCGGGCGGATGGAAAGTTTTATTTATGGAAACAAAGAAACTGATAATGACAATACATACCAGGTAAACCAGGCTAAAATAGCGATTGCAAAAGGAGGACTGATAGGAGTGGGGCCGGGTAACAGTACCACAAGAGATTACCTTCCGCAGGCTTACAATGATTTTATTTTTGCCATTATTATTGAAGAATACGGATTGATCGGAGGCGCATTGATTGTATTTATCTACCTGGTATTCCTGTACCGGTGCATAAGAATCTTTAAGCGATGTCCTTTTGCATTCGGTGCCTTTCTTGCACTGGGTCTCAGTTTCACATTGGCAATACAGGCAGTAGCTAATATGGCGGTGACAGTGAATTTATTTCCGGTAACCGGCGTAACGCTGCCATTGGTAAGTATGGGAGGAACCAGTTTCATATTTACCTGCCTGGCAATAGGAATTATATTAAGTGTGGCAAGAAATGTTGAGCAGTCGGAAGGTCAAAAAGAAATGCTCAATGTTCAATGATCAATGCTCAATAATAAGTTTGAGTAAATGAGAATTGAAAATTGAGAAATGATCATTGAACATTTAAAGTGAGTAAGAAAATTATAATAGCAGGAGGAGGAACAGGTGGACATATTTTCCCGGCAATTGCCATAGCAAATGCTTTGAAAGAAAAGGAACCGGCAATTGAGATATTATTTATTGGCGCAAAAGGGAAAATGGAAATGGAAAAAGTACCACAGGCAGGATATAACATAGAAGGACTCGATATAACAGGATTCAACAGAAGCTCTTTGATAAAGAACATTGGCTTACCAATTAAACTGGTAAAAAGTTTTTTCCAGGTCAGATTGATTGTAAAAAAAATTAAACCTGATGCCGTTATCGGTGTAGGCGGTTATTCCAGCTTCCCGGTATTACGGTTTGCACAGGCAAATGGAATTCCAACTTTTATTCATGAATCAAATTCTTTTGCCGGCAGATCAAATATTATGCTGGGCAAAAAAGCGACGAGAATTTTCACAGGTACTCAGGGAATGGAAAAATTTTTCCCGGCTGATAAGATCATGGTTACAGGAAACCCTGTCCGGGCGGCTATTTCGGAGTCAACCATTACGAGAACTGAAGGTTTGAAATTTTTTTCGCTGAATGAAACAAAAAAAACGCTTCTTGTTATTGGTGGAAGCCTGGGCGCCAGGTCAATTAACGAAGCGATTGATAAAGGCCTGGATGAATTGACAAGAGCCGGCTTACAAATTATCTGGCAAACAGGAAAACCCTATGCGGCAAAAGCTGCGGAAAGAACAACGGGAAATAAAAATGTTTGGACCAATGATTTTATCGGGCAAATGGAATATGCTTATGCGGCTGCGGATATTGTGGTGGCCCGGTCAGGCGCCATGACCGTAGCAGAATTATGTGCGGTTAAAAAACCGGTTGTTTTTGTGCCTTTTCCATTTGCAGCAGAAGATCACCAAACGGTAAATGCTATGCAACTGGTAAAAAAGAATGCAGCGTTGCTGATAAAGGATAGTGAGGTAAAAAATAAGTTAGTACCAATGATCATTGAACTGGCAAAGGATGATGAGAAGCAAAATGAAATGAAAAAAAATATTGCAGCATTAGCTATTAGAGATGCTGATAAAGTAATAGCAGAAGAAATTTTAAAAAGTATTGAATAGAATAAGTATGTAGTTCCCCTCTCCGAAGGAGAGGGGTTAGGGGTGAGGCAAGATGCTGATAAGATAATAGCAGAAGAAATTTTGAAAAATATCGGATAAATGGGCGTAGAAAGAAGAATAGAGGGAAACGATAATCCCCTTTCAGGATCCGGGGGTAAAATAGGTCCAATCAATACTGTCCTTATGAATTCCCCCTTCGGGGGGCTTGACAAAATGAATGGGGTCTATTTAATAGGCATTGGCGGAATCGGTATGAGTGCTGTGGCAAAATACTTTCATTCAAAAGGGATGAAAGTAAGCGGATATGATAAAACAGAAACTGCGTTAACCAGGGAATTGGAAGCAAGTGGCATCGCAGTTCATTATGAAGAAAATGTTGAACTCATTCCAAAGGATGTACAACTGGTGATTTATACGCCGGCTGTTCCGCAAGAGCAGAAAGAGCTGGTTTTCTGCCGGCAAAACGGATATAGGGTGGTAAAGAGAAGTGATGTGTTGCAAATGATAACGGAAAGTTCTTTTAATATATGTATTGCCGGAACACATGGGAAAACAACGATCACTGCCATGACTGCTCATTTACTTCGCGACAGCGGTTATGGATGTAATGCTTTTTTGGGAGGTATTGCAGTGAATTATGGAACTAATTTCTGGTCGCAGACTCCGACTGGTGCGTCGGAGAGTAGCGCAAAGAATGTTTGTGTGATCGAAGCTGATGAATACGACAGAAGTTTTTTGAAATTAAATCCCGATGTGGCTGTCATTACGTCAATGGATGCTGACCACCTGGATATATATGGTACGACAGAAGCAATGGAGGAGGCTTTCATTGATTTCAGCAAAAGAGTAAAGCCGGGCGGATTATTAGTTAGAAAGTTTGGATTAAAGAGAGGAAAAGAATTAACGGCCGGCAAACAGCTCACATATAGTTTGCAAAAT
Source organism: Sphingobacteriales bacterium (assembly GCA_023251215.1). Taxonomy (GTDB): domain Bacteria; phylum Bacteroidota; class Bacteroidia; order Chitinophagales; family Chitinophagaceae; genus JAHEZF01. The sequence continues at coordinate 8,629 of JAHEZF010000011.1, forward strand.
GAAAGTGCTGATGTATATGCTTCCAATATTAAAATGTTGAACGGAAGTTATGAGTTTGATGTAATAATAAAAGAAGATGCAATTGAAAATACCGTGCTGAACATGGGTGGAATGCACAACGTGGAGAATGCAGTAGCGGCGATAGCGGTAGCCAGTTCTTTGGAAATAAAGAAAGAAAAGATCAAAGCAGCAGTTGAATCTTTCAGGGGAGTGAAAAGAAGGTTTGAATATATCATTCCTCCAGTGGCCGGTGACTCCCCTCTCCGCTTGCGGAGAGGGGTTGGGGGTGAGGTGGTTTTTATTGATGATTATGCCCATCACCCGGAAGAACTAAAAGCCCTGATTCATGGAGCCAGGTCCTTGTTCAGCCAAAGAAAATGCACGGTGATATTTCAGCCTCACCTGTACACAAGAACAAGAGACCTTGCCGATGGGTTTGCTGAAGTGCTTGATCTGGCTGATGAAGTAATTCTTTTGCCCATTTACCCGGCGAGGGAATTACCGATAGAGGGGGTGAATAGTGAAATGATCATGGGGAAGATGAAAAATGAATATAAAAAAGTGATGAGTAAAGAACAAGTGATGGATTGGATAAAGACCGGTTATGTTAAAAATATCAATAAAGAATTCGGGGAAATATTAATAACGGCCGGGGCAGGAGATATTGATATGATGGTGGGGACAATAAGACAGGTTTTAAATAATGTATAAATAAAATGAACGCTAAAACAACGATACGAAAAATTTTATTTATCACCCTGTGGCTCGCTATTGGTGCTGGTATGCTTACCCTGCTGCTGGCCGCCATCGGCAAAAAGAACCGGGAACGCTGCAGTGATTACAGCATTATCATTAAAGGAACCCAGAATAATTTTTTTGTGGATGAAAAAGATGTACAGCAAATACTGATGGAAGCCACGAATGGAAAGATCAGGGGCCAGCTGCTGTCATTATTTAACCTGCATCAAATGGAACAGTTGCTGGAAAACAATACCTGGATAAAAGATGCCGAGTTGTATTTCGATAACCAGGAAGTGCTGCATATTACTGTGACAGAAAGTGAGCCTGTAGCCAGGATATTCACCATATCCGGTAACTCATTTTATATTGATAGTACCGGAAGAAAAATGCCCCTGTCAGATAAACTGAGTGCAAGAGTACCGGTATTCACTGGTTTTCCGGATAATAAAATAGTTAGATCAAAGGACAGTGCATTACTCAATGATGTAAAGAAGACTGCGCAATTCATTTTCAATGACCCTTTCTGGATGGCGCAGGTGGCCCAGGTTGATATAACACCTGATCGAAATTTTGAGATGATACCTGTAGTCGGAAATCATATAGTGAAGCTGGGTGATGGAGAAGATATTCAGGAAAAATTTCAACGCCTGTTTGTTTTTTATAAACAGGTACTCAGTAAAACTGGTTTTGATGCCTATAAACTGATTAATGTGCAATACAAAGGCCAGGTAATTGCAATGAAAGAAAATGCAACTGCCAAAATTGACTCCGTACAATTAAGAAAGAATGTTGAGAAATTATTGAAAGAAGCACAGGAGGAACAGATTGAACCTGTCATTACAACAAAACCAGGTATTGAAAAACCCGCGGCACAACTTGAACCAGGAACAATCGGGATGAAATCATCCGGTACATCCACAACTGACACAACAGTAACGACGGCGAATAACAATCAGAGATCAAACAATCCAAATGCTGTGAAAACTACATCTGTATCCAAACCAGGTGAAAAACTGAAAAATGATCCGGGGCAGGTGAATGAAAAGAAAGTTCCGAAGGCAGTAATGCCAAAAAGGGATTAAAGCTCTTTAAAGTTTGTAAAAATATGGCCATTAAATATGGTCTGCTGATATATTTAAACAACAACTAAAAACAAAATCTATGAACAACGAACAACCCATTATTATCGGTCTGGATATTGGAACAACCAAGATCGCAGTAATTGCCGGACGTAAAAATGAATTCGGCAAACTGGAAATACTTGGATTCGGCAAATCCAATTCCAACGGTGTCAAGCACGGACAGGTGCTGAACATTGATGAAACGATCAAAGCGATAAGGACCGCTTTGGAAAATTGCTTTGCTTCCAATCCTAATTTGGAAGTGAACGAAGTGTATGTAGGCGTTGCCGGCCACCATATCAAAAGTCTGCAAACCCGTGGCGATATTGTCCGACAGAAAACGGAAGAGGAGATCACTCAAAAAGAAATTGATCAGTTGATAGATGATCAGTACAAAACTTATATCCCTGCCGGCGACCAGATCATTGATGTGATACCCCAGGAATTTACCGTGGACAATTTCCAGAACATTCCTAATCCGATTGGATATGGCGGAGTAAAGATCGGCGCCAACTTCCACATCATTACCGGCGATAAAAATGCGATCAAAAATATTAACCGAAGTGTGGAGAAAGCAGGATTACATACAAAAGACCTGGTGTTGCAACCATTGGCTTCGTCTTCAGCCGTAATGGGACAGGAAGATCTGGAAGCCGGTGTTGCCATTGTTGACATTGGTGGCGGTACCACGGACCTTGCCGTTTTTTACGAAGGAATTTTAAAACATACTGCAGTCATTCCCTTTGCAGGTGAGAATATCACCAATGATATTAAAACCGGTTTGGGAGTTTTGAAAACCCAGGCTGAACAAATGAAAGTGCAGTTTGGAAGTGCCTTGACGAATGAAGCCAAAGCCAATGCTTATATCACTATTCCGGGATTGAGGGGAATGCCGGCAAAAGAGATCAGTGTAAAAAATCTGGCCAACATCATACAGGCTCGTATGAGTGAAATCATGGACTTTGTTACCTATCATTTAAAACAGGTAGGACTGGATAACAAAGCACTCAACGGTGGAATCATATTAACAGGAGGCGGTTCGCAATTAAAACATCTTATCCAACTCACTGAATATGTAACCGGGCTTAATGCAAGAATCGGTTTCCCCAACGAACACCTTGCCAGCGGCCATATTGAAGAGCTGGCCAAACCTACCTACTCCACCTGCATAGGACTTATCCTGAAAGGTTATGATGATTATGAACATAAACGCAAAGAATTTGAAAAAGAATTCAAAAAAGTGGAAGTGCCTGAAGGATTAAAACGACAACTAAATGGTGCGACAGCAGAACAGGATAACGAAACTGCGGTGAGTGAAAAAGAAATGACGGGAAGAAAAAGAAATCTTACGGGTTTCTGGGGCAAATTCAAAGACAGGATCATTGACCTGTTCAAGGAGGAAGAAGATAAGCACTTATAATAAGTTCTTTTATTATTAACTGTATAAAGAAAATTACTACTCAATTGTCAACGGCTATATGAAAGCCAATTAAATTCAAACACTATGATACATTTTGATCTGCCTAAAGAAAAATCATCCATCCTGAAAGTGATCGGTGTTGGTGGTGGGGGTGGCAATGCGGTGAATTTTATGTCTCGCCAGCAGATTGACGGCGTCAATTTTATTGTATGTAATACAGATGCACAGGCGCTGGCCAGTTGCCATGTTCCTAACCGGGTGCAGCTGGGACCACATCTTACACAGGGTCTTGGCGCCGGCGCTAATCCCGAAATTGGTCGCCAGGCAACTGAAGAATCGCTGGATGAGATTAAGCGCATACTGGAAGTAAACACCAAAATGGCCTTTATCACTGCCGGTATGGGCGGTGGCACCGGAACCGGGGGAGCACCTATCATTGCAAAAGTTTGTAAAGACCTTGGCATTCTTACCGTAGGTATTGTAACCACACCATTTACTTATGAAGGAAAAAAACGTCAGCAGCAGGCAGAAGAAGGAATAAAAATATTGAAACAGTATGTTGACACTTTATTAGTGATAAGCAATGATAAACTGCGTCACCAGTTTGGTAATTTAAAAATGCGGGAAGCATTTGAAAGAGCCGATAATGTTTTAGCCACTGCCGCTAAATGTATCACCGATGTGATCAACAGCACAGGACAGATCAATGTGGACTTTGCTGATGTATGTACTGTAATGCGCAATGGCGGAGTTGCTATCCTTGGTAATGCAGCAGCAGAAGGAGAAAACCGGGCACAAAAAACTATTGAAGAAGCATTGTGTTCACCATTATTGAATGACAGCGACATCCGCGGCGCCAAATGGATACTCATAAATATTAATTCTGCCGAAGGCGAACATGAATTCACCATGGATGAGGTGGAAGTAATCCAGAATTATTTGCTCAGCCAGGCAGGTGATGACACAGATGTTATTCTCGGTATGGGTTATGACAATACACTGGGCAATAAACTTGGTATTACACTGATAGCAACCGGGTTTGAACATAAAGATCCGTTTCCAAAAAAAGAAATAAAGAAACCAGAACCAAAGAAAGAAGAAAAGATAGTAATGGTATTGGGACAAGTTGAAGAACAAGAAAAAGTTGAAAAAGAAAAAGAAGAAGAAGAAGAAAAGAAAACGGTTGTTACTACCTCTCCTTTGGAGAGGCCCGACCCGCTTGCTCCTAAGCTCATAGAGATATTACCGGTAATTGAAGCACCAATATATGACATTACCGATATTAAAGAAGTGAATGAACCGGTTGTTCACTGGGAATTATCCAAAGAACTTCCGGAAGAAAAAATACTTAGTACAACTACCGTAGATAAGATGTTAATTGTAGAGAAAATGTCAATTACTGAGAAGGCAGATACGATAATTTCGGCGCAGCAAATTTTATCCGCAACCCCCGCAAGCAAGAAAGAAGAAATTATTAAAGATAGTACCAGCCCGGTGCCTGCAGCATCGGGAGGATACCTGGCCAGACCGTCCAATATCTACGCAGAATCAAAAGCAGAGGTCTTTACCTCAATGCCTTCTGCAGAAGAACCGGTCCCTTTGCCAACAAACATCAGTGAAGAGGAAGAACTCCTCGAACTGCAAATGCAATTGGTAGAAAGGGATGACATTCCTGCGGCGGACGTGCCGTTGGCCCATCAGATTCAAACACCTTTGCCCCCCGAGGTTGAGGAGTCCCGGATCGGGAACGAAACCGAAGAGCAAAAACGTAGGGCGGCCGAACGATTGCAAAAGTTGCGCAACTTGTCGTTCAATGTTAACGCTGCTGACCCCAATAATGAATTTGAGACTGTGCCGGCCTACATCCGCCGCAATATGGAATTGCATACGGGCAATTCCCAGGTCGAAAATTTCTACAGCAATTACGAAGTAAAGACCGACGACAAAAATCAATCGCACATCAGCACCATCAATACTTTTTTAGACGGCAAAAAGCCGGATTAAATAATATAGTTGTTGTCACCCTGTCCCTATAGTTATCGGGATTGCCAATGGGATGATTAAGACAGTTCGTTCCAATGAAGCCACCAGCATTAAGCTAGTGTTTTTTAGTTGTTCCCTCCCGATTCTTCGGGAGGGTTTTTATTCAGTTAACTATTCTTATTTGTTTTGTTATTTGCTTATAACTTAGCTTAATGTCCACCATCCTCATCACCGGCGGCACCGGACTTATCGGCAAAGCTCTTACCAAAGCATTGCTGGACAAAAATTATAACGTAATCATTCTTACACGCAATCCTGATAAACAAACTGTTTCCACTTCAAGACTTAGTTATACTAAATGGGATGTAGAAAAACAAGTAATAGATAAAGATGCAATTGTCAGGGCTGATTATATTGTTCACTTAGCCGGCACCGGGGTTGCAGAAAAAAGATGGACAAAAAAAAGGAAGAAAGAAATTGTCAGCAGCAGGGTGGAAAGTGGAAAATTAATTGCAGATACATTAAGAACCTTTCCAAATAATGTGAAGGCAGTAGTCATTGCATCAGCGATTGGTTTTTATGGGCGGGACTCCCTCTCTTTTGGAGAGGGCCAGGGTGAGGTCTTTGTTGAAACCGACCTACCGGCAAATGATTTTCTTGGACAAACCTGTAAGCAATGGGAAGAAAGCATGGAAACTGTTACTCAATTGGGAAAACGATTGGTGAAACTGAGAACAGGAATTGTATTAAGTAAAGAAGGGGGAGCATTAAAAGAATTTTTGAAACCAATGCGGTTTGGTATTGCTGCTATTCCGGGCAGCGGTAAACAGGTCATCAGTTGGATTCATATTGACGACCTTGTAAGAATGTATATTGCTGCAATTGAAAATGAAAATATGAATGAGGTTTATAATGCTGTTGCTCCCCGGCCAGTTTCCAATAAGGAATTTACTCTCCGGTTGGCGAAAATAAAAAGAGGACGGTTCTTTGTACCAATTCATGTTCCTTCTTTCATTCTGAAATTAGTATTGGGAGAAATGAGCATTGAAGTACTGAAAAGTGCAAAGGTCAGTTGTGAAAAAATTCAACAAACAGGATTTGTTTTTCAGTATCCGTCTATTGAGGCGGCGCTGAAGCAGCTAATCCGTTAGTAGTAGTTTCCAGGAATTGTCTGAAAATATTTCCGGCTATTTGCTGAAATAAGCCCTGAACGATTCTGTTAGCCTTGCAAATTCTTTTCTTACCTGGTTCATTCCAATAGCGCCACCCATAAGGCCACTGGCATCTTTTTGTACCATGACGGAATAAAGATCTTTTTCATTTTTTACGGCCACATACACCCGGAAATATTTCCAGAAGGCGCCTAAAATTACCCGCAGCGTTTTATTGCCCTTCGTGTATATTTTTCCATTGTCTTTTTCCCCTCTGTATTTATATCCTTCGGAGGTAAAAAACAGGTTGAGCTTATTATCAATCTCTTCTTTGGTGCAGCCGGTGAAGTTATAGACAACCCGGTCCTTTGCAAAGTCAACAACAGTAGCT
>JAHEZF010000137.1 GCA_023251215.1 Sphingobacteriales bacterium
TGCTGTGCAATCAGTGAGTGAAGATGGGAATGAAAGCCTTGCAGTGGTGCCGATTCCTGCAAATAGATAGCATTGGGAAAAGTGCAATTGGGAAATTTAAATTCCAAAATTTCCCAATTCCTCCGAAGGAGTTCCTTCGGAACAAAATTTTAAAATTATTTTCATGATTACCTGGCTATGCAAAAAATTTGACGATCTCACTCCCCATGAACTCTATGCCATTCTGCAATTGAGAAATGAAGTGTTCGTACTGGAACAGAATTGCATTTTCCAGGATGCGGATGATAAAGACCAGCAAAGTTTTCACTTCATGGGATGGCTGAATAAAAAATTAATCGCCTATACCCGGATTGTTCCGGCCGGAATTGTTTCTGATAAAGTTTCTATTGGCAGAGTGGCCACTTCCCCATCCGTAAGAAGAACTGGGATCGGGAAAGAGTTACTGGAGCGATCCATTGAAAAAACAAAAGAGCTTTTTGGAAATGTTCCAATCATCATCGGGGCACAACTGTATCTCAAAAAATTTTATGAATCATTGGGCTTTCGGCAAAGCGGTGATATTTATCACGAAGATGGAATTGAGCACATCAAAATGATACGATAGGCGGCTCGTAAATCCACTAAGTAGAAGGACTTTTTAAGGACTCATTACCTGAAAAATAAGGATTGCGTTATTGCATCTGCATTATTCTTTCTCTATTTTGTTCAGGAATCCAATAGTAGAAAAACCAGAAATCTGATACCATGAGAACTCCAGTACCCACAGTACGGCTTATCGTACTGATATGTTTATGCACTATTTTTTCTTACCAATCTTTTTCCCAATCCATAAGTATCAGTAGCGGAAAATATGAAATTGGCCTTGGAGTAGGCCCCTCATTTTTTCTTGGTGACCTCGGTGGTAACCGCGGCAAGGGAAAAACTTTTATTAAGGATGTTGACTTGCCCATGACCAAACTCCTGAAGGGAGTATTTATTAATCTCTATCCGGCTGAATGGCTTGGATTCAGACTTGCCGTGAACCTTGGCGAACTGGAAGCCTATGATAGCCTGAGTGCAGATGATAAAAATGCATTTGAAAGAAAAAAAAGAAACCTCGGCTTCAGATCAAATCTTCAGGAAGCTTATGTAGCTGCCGAAGTTTATCCAACAGTTATGCTGGAAAAATATGATGGGCTTTTGCATAAACTTCGCCCTTATGGTCTTGTTGGTTTTGGTGTATTTCATTTTAACCCTAAGGCGCAATATACAGCCCCGAATGGCAGCAAAAGCTGGGTAGAACTAAGACCGCTACACCTGGAAGGACAGGGTTTTCCTGAATATCCCAACCGGCATGAGTACTCTCTTACTCAACTGGCACTGGTAATGGGAGGCGGTTTTAAATATTACCTTACTGACAACCTTTATGCGGGCTTTGAAATTTTGCACCGGAAAACTTTTACTGATTACCTCGATGACGTAAGTACAACCTATATTAATCCTTATTACTTTGATGTGCATTTAACCCCTGAGCAGGCCGCTATGGCCCGCCAACTAATGTATCGTGAAAAATTAGTTACGAATATTACCCGTCCTTACATCGGCTATCAACGTGGTGATCCTAAACAAAACGACGCCTTCTTTTCAGGTCTGTTGCGTTTTGGCTGGCGATTAAATGGCGCCAACTCACCCAGTGCAAGAGCAAGGCGGCAATTAAAATGTCCTGTTTATTATTAAATCAAATAAATTTTAAATAACTAAAACCCAAGCCTCTATGAAAACAAACAGTACCCGGCGAAACAGTACAGCAGCAATTTTATTAAGTATGAGCCTTGGCCTGATGATGGCACAGGCATCGTATTCAGCTGCATTGCCTTTTAAAAAATTCAGTATTCTTCCCGGCGAAGAAGAGCCTGTCAAAAAAAGTAAAGCAAAAAACAAAGCTTTTTCTTCCCGCAACAATTCTTCGGTAAAAATTTTCCCCGATGCCATTAAAAGAATAATGCATGTGGTGGCTAAAGAAAATGAAGGTAAAGAGATTGACTTTTTTGTATTTGACCTTCAGGGAACCCTTTTGCACAATTACAAGATGAAAGCTAAAGATCATATGAAAATTGAAGGACTGGCAAGAGGAACCTATATATACCGTGTTTTTTGCGGTGATCAGGAAACAGCAACCGGCAATTTTGAGATACGCTAAACTTCTTTATGAAAATTCATATAACGCCGTCCCAATAAGCGGCAGAGAGCTTAATAAAATCTGATACCCTGGTTGACAAACCTGATCCGTTCTCTATTGGTACTCTCATTAGTATACATTTTATTAAACACTCTCTGCCAGGCTTATGGGCAGAAAAGTTGACAGGTTGGTAAGTTTATCAGCTAACAAGGATTTCCGACTATCCTTATCAACATATCACCAGTAAACTTTTCAACTAACCTTGAGTTCTTTTTCATTGCCATAACTAAGAACCCGTACAGGCAGGAAAATTGCTGAAATCCGGTATCCGGGTGAAAAACCAGTATAACTCTGGCCCCCGAAAAGATTTTTTCAATCACTTCCTGCCTTAACTACGGGTAATCAAAGCTTTTCTTTCAGGATTTTCCCCAGTTTAATCTCTTGTTATCAAACGGTTTAAAAATAATCTCCCCGGCTTCTGTTGTTTTTCAAAAACTATCTTATATTAGTTTATCTTATTGAACGGATAAGACCTGAACCTTAAAAACCAGGGCCTGCCCCGCACAGGCATTTTTGCGGGGGCGAATGCCGAAAAGCCATACGAGTAGGCCCAACCAAAATCAACCAGCTTATTATGGAAAATTTAAATCTTCACAAACAGAAACTGTATGCATTAATTGTTGCTGCAGCTGCTTTAATTTCTTTGATATTGCCGTGGGCAACCTGGAACTTGGGAGGATATGGCATGGGAGGCGGATCTCAAAACGGATTCAAAAGTTGGGGGATATTGTCTCTTCTTGGCGTTGTAGGAGTAGTGGTTGCTTCATTAATGGGCGACAAGACGAAAGAATATGACAAAAATTTCAAAATGATAGCCATGGCTTCATTTGGCGCCGTTGCACTTGGGGCTCTCTTATATATGCTCAGGATATCATCGGCAGGCAAGGGACTTCTGAAATCAGGATTTGGATTATGGCTTTGTATTGCATTAGGCCTGGCTGGTCTGGCTTGGGTAGCCGGGTTGATAAAGATGCAGGAAAAAAAACCACCACAGGCATAAAAATAACTTATAAAAAGCACCTTGGATTACCAGGGTGTTTTTTATTTCAATTCATGTGAGAGGAATGTCGCAGTATAACTTTCCTTACACCTTACCAATTCCTCCGGAGTTCCTTCAAATAAAATTTTCCCTCCTCCATCACCACCTTCCGGACCAAGATCAATAATATGATCAGCCACTTTAATTACATCCATTTGATGTTCGATCACCAAAACGGTATTGCCACGGTCAACTAATTTATTCAATACATCCAACAAATGCTGTATATCTTCAAAATGCAGCCCCGTAGTAGGCTCATCCAGGATATAAAAAGTTTTTCCCGTATCTCTTTTGCCCAGCTCAGTGGATAATTTTACCCGTTGCGCTTCTCCCCCGCTCAATGTTACTGCCGACTGTCCCAGTGTGATGTAGCCTAATCCAACTTCTTCCAATACTTTTATTTTCCGGTAGATGTATGGAACGTTCTGAAAAAATTCAACAGCTTCTTCAACTGTCATCTCCAGTACATCTGCAATGGATTTTCCTTTATAACGTATCTCCAGTGTTTCCCGGTTATATCTTTTACCATTACATTTTTCGCAATGCACATATACATCCGGCAAAAAATTCATTTCAATCACTCTCATCCCACCTCCTTCACACACATCACAGCGTCCGCTTTTTACATTAAATGAAAAACGGCCAGCCGTGTAGCCCCTGATCTTTGCTTCAGGTATGGAAGCGAATAAAGTTCTTATCTCGGTAAAAAAACCACAGTAAGTGGCGGGGTTACTTCTCGGTGTTCTCCCAATCGGCGACTGGTCAATTTCAATTACTTTATCTATATGTTCCAATCCTTTCACAGAATTATATTCCAGCGGCGTCATCTTTGATCCGTATGCATGTTTCGAAAGAATGGGATATAATGTTTCATTGATCAATGTTGATTTACCGCTGCCGCTCACTCCGGTTACCACAATAAATTTTCCCAATGGTAATTTTATTTCCACATTTTGAAGATTATTCCCTTTTGCGCCTTTGAGCTCCAGACATTTGCCATTGCCTTTTCTTCTTTCTTTGGGTACAGCGATCCGATGATGACCATTAAGATAACCCGAGGTGAGTGTGTCTAATGTGAGTATATGGTTTGGTTCGCCTTCGGCAACAATCTTCCCTCCATGATAACCGGCCCGGGGTCCAATATCAATTAAATGGTCTGCCGCTAACATAATGTCTTTATCATGTTCTACCACCAGCACACTGTTACCAATATCCCTGAGATTTTTTAATGCATCTATCAGCCGGTGGTTATCCCGTTGGTGCAAACCAATAGATGGTTCATCCAAAATATAAGTGATCCCCTGCAATTGAGAGCCGATCTGTGTGGCCAGCCTTATCCGCTGGCTTTCGCCACCACTCAGTGTCTTAGAAGGCCTGCTCAGGCTCAGGTAGCTCAACCCGACATTGAGTAAAAACTGGAGTCTTTCCCTTATTTCTTTAAGCAGATCTTTTGCAATAGTTTTCTGTTTATTTTCCAGCATCAGTTCAATGCCATCAAACCACGCAGCCAGGTTATCCAGGTTCATATTGCTGAGTTCGGCAATATTTCTTCTGTTAACCTTAAACCAGAGGCTTTCTTTTTTTAATCTTGCGCCATTACATGCATCGCAGGGCCGCATGATCATATAATCTTCTGTCCATTCCCGTATTGTTTCGCTGTATGGATTAGCAAACCATCTTTGCAGCATATTCACAATGCCTTCAAATGGCGCAGCCGGATCAAATTTCATATTTTCAAAGTCCAGATCTTCCTGCTGACCTTCTTCGTTTCCATACAACATGATGTTAAGTTGCTTCTTCGATAATTTATTAACCGCTGTATTCAATGAAATCTTATGCTTCTTTGCTGCCTCCTGTGCCTGCCGGTAAACCCAGGCATCCCTCTCCTCACCCAATGGAGCAATGCCTCCTTCACTGATGCTTAATGACGGATCAGCAATGACAGCCTCCATATTTATATGATGCTTTAAGCCAAGCCCTTTGCAAACCGGACATGCGCCATAAGGAGAATTAAAAGAAAATGAATTGGGCGATGGTTCTTCATAACTGATACCTGTGTCTTCACACATCAGCATTTTGGAATACTGAACAAATTTTGATTCATCAAC
>JAHEZF010000012.1 GCA_023251215.1 Sphingobacteriales bacterium
TAGACGAGCAATTGTACAATATTGACCGGATGCTTTACCAGTTAAAAAGAAGTGGTAAATTTTCCAGATTAGCCGGATTAATTATCGGCGGCTTTACTGATATAAAAGACACTGAAAGACCTTTTGGCAAAACGGTGTATGAAATTATTCGTGATATTATTAAAGATTATGATTACCCGGTATGTTTTGATTTTCCAGTCAGCCACACGGACAAAAATTATGCTTTGAAAATAGGAGTAGGGTATAAGTTGAAGGTTAGTAAAAGTAAAGTATTGCTGGAGGAATGACCAGTGATTCAGAAAAAATGGTTTGCAATCGGATCAGTACGATAAATCTAAGACTTCAATATATCCCGGATAAAATTATGATACTCATCAAAAGTGGGCAGGTTATTATGACGTCCGCCATGAATGCGGATAAGAGTGATTTTCCGGGGATTCAGTTTCTGTAAAGCTTCGCTGTGGCGGATGGGAATAAGCCAGTCTTTAGTGCCGTGAATTATGTACGTATGACATTGCACTTTCAGGATCCATTTATCCGTTCGCAAATGAAAACGTAAAAATATTTGAACGGGAAGAATGGGTAAAAAACGTTCAATCACTTTCTTAAAATTAAAATAAGGAGCATCAAGAATAAGATACCTGGGATTATTATCCGAAGCGAGTTTGGTAGCGAAGCCGCTGCCCATACTGCGTCCGTACATGATAAGATGGTCTTCTGAATATTTTTCCTTCAAGCGGTCATAAATAAATTGCATGTCGTTCAGCATTTCTTTTTCACTTCTTTTTCCGGTGCTTTTGCCAAAGCCGCGGTAATCAACCAGCAACACATCGTAATCATAGCGGTAAAAATCCCGGGCATATTTGGACCAGCCTTTTATACTTCTGGAGTTGCCATGTAAATAGAGGATAAGGCCTTGGGGATTTTCACGGAAAAAATGAAGCGCATTGATACGGACACCCGGTTCCACATCAAAAAAATATTCTGTGAATGGAACATCATATTTAAACTGGAAGTCCTGTTTGAGTTTTTCAGGTTTGAAAATAAATGTTTCCTGGAAAAAATAAATAAAAGCCGATAAGACAATTATTCCACCAATGATATACCAGATGATGTTTGGCAAAGCAGATAATAGCTGAAAGCTGAAAGATGATAGTGAATGTACAAAACTCAGAAAACACTTACAACTATCATTTTATCATTAGTCTTCTATCCGTTTTAATTTGAGACTGGTTACCGGAGCTACAATCAGGGGGAACTTTTCCACTGTAACGTTTGCTGTATCCAGGCCGAAGCCTTTTTCTTCTGAAAGACTTCTTTCTTTGAGCCAGAAATGGAATTTCATGATGATGCGTTCGAAAAAAGGAAGTTCGTTATCCTGGCTCAGATATTTTTCCATCACCATGAATTGGAAGTCGCCAACTGTATTGCTGCTTGCCAGGCTCTCGTAACGGCTTGCAATGTTCACTTCTTTATTCGCAACGAGATCTTCTACCACTTTGCGGAACATCAGGTTGATACGTGGCTCCATGCGGAAACCCAGCCTGAAGTCAATCCGGATAATATCATTGGGAATGATATGTTCCACCTTGTACTCACAAGTATAGGGGTCGTCCAGTGTATCCACATGAACAAACCAGTAGATGTCGGATCGTTTCGGCTTTTTATTTAAAATGGAATAAATGATCTTATGCTCGATTTCTTTGGGATTATTGGCGCTGGTCAGGTAAACGAGGTGAGTAGCATATTTGGGAACGGATTTATCATTACTCAGTTCCTGAATTTTTGGGAGATAATGTTCCAGCCTCACAAACTCAACATAACGATTTTTAATCTTCCGGCTCCTGTACCAGATATACATGATCAGGAACATAAGCCCGCCAACAAGCAAAGTAATAAAACCGCCGTGTACAAATTTTTTCATTAACGCTGCCAAAAAGCAGGTTTCAACAATGAAATAGACTGTCAGAAATATATATATCCAGAGGGAGCGAACACGGCGCAGTACCAGGTAATTGGCAAACAATATTGTAGTCATTAACATTGTTACAATAATAGCTAACCCATACGCTGCTTCCATATTGGAAGACTTACGAAAGAACAAGACGATTCCTGTGCATCCAATAAACATTAAGACACTGATGGCAGGTACAAAAAGTTGGCCTTTTTCTTCAGAGGGGTACCTGATCTTTAATTTGGGCCATAAATTAAGTCGCATAGCTTCACTGATCAAAGTAAAAGCTCCGGAAACCATAGCCTGGCTTGCAATGATTGCAGCAGAAGTAGCTATAATAACTCCGGCAATTATGAACCAATGAGGCATGAGGTCAAAAAAAGCATTTATACCTAATGCCTTTTTGACCACATCGGTGATTTGAAGACCATTATGATGAGCCAATAAACTAGCTCCTTGTCCAAAATAATTGATCAGCAGGCAGGTTTTGACATATATCCATGAAATACGGATATTTCCACGGCCACAGTGTCCCAAATCACTGTATAAGGCTTCTGCACCAGTGGTGCACAAAAAAACCGCTCCCAATAACCAAAAGCCCTGCGGATAATTTTTTAAAAATTCAATAGCATAATATGGGCTCAGTGCCTTAAAAATTGAAAGGTCATCAAGTAAATGGGCAGCGCCAAGTACTGCCAGCATTGTAAACCAGGTAAACATTATCGGACCGAACATTTTACCGATAGATGCTGTACCAAACTGCTGCATGAAAAAGAAAATAGCAAGGATTGCAAGAACTATGATTACAATGGTATCAGTGGTCATGCCATGCAATACCGGTAATTCATCCAAACCTTCAATTGCAGAAGTGATCGAAATCGGGGGAGTGATCATACCATCAGCGAGCAATGCACCGCCTCCAATCATGGCCGGTATCACCAGCCATTTTTTTCTCCTCCTAACGAGGGCATATAAAGCAAATGTGCCCCCCTCACCACGGTTATCAGCCCTAAGGATAAGGATTATATATTTTATTGTGGTCTGTAAGGTAAGTGTCCAGATGATGCAGGATAAACTGCCAAGAATCAGTTCTTCACTGATAACTCTTCCGCCAATGATCGCATTGAAAACATAGAGTGGTGATGTGCCAATATCTCCGTAAATAATTCCCAGTGCTACTATCAGTCCAGCAATGGTGACTTTGTTCGTCGGTATTTTCACTTTTCTGGAAGTTGTGGTTTGTTTCCTGGCTTAGCCCGCCGTCCCAATAGCTATCGGGATTAGCAAAGGCGTGTACAGATTGTTTATTTCTGCAAAAGGTCGCCTGCAAAGGTATAAGCAAAATTCAATTACAACGAATATTCAGTAAAATCTTTGCCGTTCATCCATTTTGTCGTGGGGATTATTGGTGTTTGAAAGCAGCTATCATTGCTCTTGATAAGTCGTTAATATAATAACGCTGCCCGCAGCTTATGGGCAAAATAAAAAACAATTTTTTGGCAGGCAACTTGTAACTTTAATCAGCAAAAAGTTTAACTATTATGGCTGGAAGAAAATGGATATTAGCTGTTTTAATGATTGCTGACAGTCTTTGTGCAGCAGCTCAAAAGATTGTTTATTCTGAGCCTGAAAAGGATGATACTCACCGCCTGAATTTTGAAGTAATTGGAAAAATAGGGGGTAATTTTCTTATATATAAAAATATCAGGGATAAAAACTGGATCACTGTGCTGGATAATGACCTAAAACAGGTAAACAGGGTAGATCAGGATTATGTACCGGCCAATGACCGGATGATCAATGCTGATTTTTTCCCCTATAATGATTTCTGTTATATGATTTATCAATACCAGAAAAAAAATGTGGTCTATTGCATGGCTTCCAGAATTGATGTAAATGGAAAAAAGACCGGCAATGTGGTTCAATTGGATACTACGCAGATTGGATTTGCTGCCAGTAATAAGATATACACTGTACTAACAAGTGAAGACAAAAACAAAATCATTGTATTCAAGATCAACAGCAGAAATAAAAAATTATATATGCTAACTACCCTGCTGATGAATGATAAACTTGAACTTCAAAAGAAGAGCCGTTTGGCGATACCGATGGATGAATTTCATGGATACCTGAGCGAATTCCACCTGGACAATGATGGTGACCTTGTATTTTCTCAATTTTACAGGGGAAATAATGATAATATAAGCCAGGCAGCTTTGGTAGTGAAGTATGCACTGGCAGATTCTTTATCGGTGAAAGAATTACAAATTGAAAAGACCCAGTTAGACGAAATACATATTAAAATAGATAATTCCAATAAACGGTATTTTTTGACTTCGTTTTATTATAAAGAACGAAAAGGTAATATTGAAGGATTTTATTTCTATATATGGGACAAGACAATGGTCCAGCCTGCTGTTGAAAGCACTTATATTCTCAATGATGAACTTCGTAAAGATGCCAAAGGTGATGCTACTGTAAAAATGGCTTTCAATGATTATTTTATCCGTAATATCATTACCCGTAAGGATGGCGGTTTTATTATCGGGAGCGAGGCTTATTATACAACTTCCCGGTTCAATACCTGGAACCGGTGGGACTATCTGAATAACCCATATTATATGTCGCCGCTGAATAATTATTACTATTCTCCATACTATAACAGTTATTGGTGGAATTCCCGCTGGAACAACAGCCAAACAGTACGGTACCATGCAGACAATATTGCAGTTCTTTCTTTTAATAAGGAAGCCAAGCTGGAATGGACCAATGTATTGAGCAAAGAACAATTTGATGACGAATCCGATGACTTTCTTTCGTACCAATTAGTGAACACCGGCGGCTTACTCCATTTTCTTTTTAACCTGCAGGAAAGAAGAAATAACCTGCTTAATGATTTCAGCATTACACCAGGCGGGCAATTGACGCATAATCCTACTTTGAAGAACCTGGACAGAGGGTATGAGTTCATGCCCAAATATGCAAAACAGGTAAGTGCCCGGCAAATGATTATACCCTGCCAGTACCGTAATTATATTTGTTTTGCAAAAATTGATTATAATTAATTCCGATTATAACATCCTTTACCCGTGATAGGCATATTTAAACAGAAAAGCCCGGCCAATCTTTTACTGTTGCTGCTATTTGGCATATTGATCAAACTGCCCATGTTCCGGCGCCCGCATGTGATTGCCGCCCGCACTTCTGATAGTACTTTTTTTAAGTCTGTCATAGGATTTATTGAACCCACAGTCAAATCATTCCCACTTGTTTATTCTTTTATAGCTTTTGGTTTATTGTTTTTGCAGGCCATCATGCTCACCCGGTTTATCAACAGGAATCGGATGCTGAACCGGTCAACCTATTTACCGGGGATGGCCTATATGCTTATCACTTCATTATTGCCGGAATGGAATTATTTTTCAGCGCCACTTGTTGTCAATACTATTTTATTATTTGTTCTTTCAGGGCTGTTTAAAATATATAATCAGCAAAACGCCAAAGGCATTATTTTTAATATCGGCCTGGCCTTGGGTATTGCTTCTTTTATTTTTTTTCCTTCACTCACATTTGTTGTTTGGATATTGCTGGCCCTGATGGTCATGCGTCCTTTCCGGATAAATGAATGGGTACTTTGTTTATTGGGCATCACAACTCCTTTTTATTTTTATTCTATTTATCTTCTTGTTACCGGTCAATGGAATTTGGATGCATTATGGCCTCATTTCTCGGTTAGTTTGCCCGCCATCAGTCAATCAGTCTGGTTAGCCGGTAGTGCTTTTTTACTGGCAATTCCATTTTTCGCCGGTGGATATTATGTTCAGGATAGTCTTCGCCGGGTGTTGATACAGGTTCGAAAAGGATGGAGCCTTCTGCTCCTGTATTTGCTGGGGGCCATCTTCATTCCTTTTGTAAACAACACCGATTCGTTTGAAAACTGGGTTATTGCCGCAATTCCTTTTGCGGCTTTTCATGCATGTGCTTACCTGTATGCAACACTACGAATATTTCCTTTGCTTCTTTTCCTGATTAGTGTAGCTTTTGTTCTGGGTTATCAGTATTATGGTCCGGGTTGGTAAAAGGGCTGCAAGAAATTGTATTCCATGATTTATCTTTGCGCTTTATTTATTTGAAAGTCGTTTTATGAAATTTGGAGTTGTTGTTTTCCCGGGTTCCAATTGCGACAGGGATATGCATGATGCCCTGAGCAATAACCTTGGACAGGAAGTGATCATGCTTTGGCATAAGGATAAAGATTTAAGTATGTTCAGGGCAGATGACTGCATCATTTTACCCGGCGGATTTTCGTATGGAGATTACTTACGCTGCGGAGCCATTGCAAGGTTTAGTCCAATGATGCAAAGTGTAATTGAGTTTGCTAATGAGGGAGGAAAGGTTTTTGGAGTGTGCAATGGCTTTCAGATACTCTGCGAGTCACATTTATTACCGGGAGCATTATTGCGAAACATTCAACAGCAATTTGTGTGTAAAAATGTTTTTATTACCAACGAACCCGGAAAAATTTATAAGATACCGGTAGCTCATGGAGAAGGAAGATACTATGCGGATGAAAAGACACTGGATGAATTGCAGGAGAATGACCAAATCATCTTTTATTACTGCGATGAAAATGGAAATATAACAGAGGAGGCAAATCCCAATGGTGCTATCCGGAACATTGCTGGTATCTGCAATGTCAGCCGCAATGTATTTGGCATGATGCCACATCCTGAACGGGCTTGTTCCCCTGTCTTAGGCAATACGGATGGTCAGGAAATCCTGAAAAACCTGTTTATGGCAGAACAACTTGTTTATTGAATGTGCCATCTTATCAATGAATAACCCCGGTTCGTCACATTCCTTACAAAACAAGAAACCTGAAGAACTTAATTTGCAGGGATTAAAAATTTTAACAGGTAATAACAGGAAAAAAGCGGGATTTTTGCTTCTGATAATTAATAAAGACCCAATGAAGAAAATTTTTCTTTTTGCAGCATTTGTTATACTGGTTGTAGCTGTTAAGGCGCAAATCAATCCTGTCAGTTGGAACTTTACGGCCACAAAGATTGCTGATAAAACTTATGAGATTCACATGAAGGCGACCATGCAGGCAGGCTGGCACCTGTATTCGCAAAACCAACCGGAAGATGCAATTGCTATACCTACTTCCTTTACTATTAATAATAACCCATTGCTAAAGCTTGACGGGAAAATAAAAGAGATAGGTAAAATGGAGAAATTTCATGATGCCAGGCTGGACCTGTCGGCCAACCAATATTCCAATACAGTGGATTTTGTACAGGTGGCAAAATTAAAAGCTAAGGCAAAAACAAATCTGAGTGGAAGCGTCGAGTACCAGACCTGTGACGATAAAAAGTGTCTGCCTCCCAAAACTGTTAATTTCAATATTGCGATAAAATAACCATGAAGTGATATTTTTACATAACGGGTTCTTTCCATAAGAACTCGTTTATTTTTATAAAGGAGCCAACAATGAAGCTGTTTACAATAATTTCTTTGGCAGGATTATTTTTTACATTTTCTGTATCAGCACAGGATTTTACAAACGTTTATTCATGGGCATCCACTGCAAAAAAAATTGGTGAAAAAAAATATGAATTAACTTTTTCCACACAGGGAGCCAATGGATGGCAGTTATATGCGCCTGATCAAACCATTGGCGGTGTGAAAACAGCCGAATTAGTTTTCAATGATTCCAGTATCCACCAGGAAAGCAGCTTTGCAGAAAAAGGGAAGATAAAAAAATTTGTAAGCCCTGTTTTTGAAAATAGTGTAGTTAGTGTTTATGAAGAAGCAACTGAATGGAAAGGGGTAATTTCTTTTGATAATATTGTTCCGGCTCAGTTGCAGGGAAAATTGACCTTTAGCTATGGAAAAGCTGATGAATTTTACACGGCAGCATATTTATTTAAAGTACCATTGGAAGGAGGGGCCGCTTCTACCACAAGGATACTGATACCATCTATTGACATTAATAATCCGGTAAACGATTGCGGCGATAATGAGACAGGAGATAAAAGCCTTTGGAGCATTTTTATTCTCGGTTTATTAGGAGGATTTATTGGATTACTCACTCCTTGTGTATTTCCTTTGATTCCGCTTACGGTATCTTTTTTTACAAAAAGATCAGGGGGCAAGGGTGTTGGTAATGCCATGTTATACGGGTTCTTTATTTTTCTCATTTACATTTTACTGAGTATTCCTTTTCATATTTTCAATGCCACACCGGAAGTATTGAACATTATTTCAACAAATATCTGGGTGAATATTTCCTTCTTCGTCATCTTTTTATTTTTTGCCTTTTCTTTTTTTGGCTATTATGAAATCACACTGCCGGGTGGCCTTGCCAATAAATTTGATTCCAGATCAGGAATTGGAAACTGGGGAGGAATATTTTTTATGGCGCTGACTTTAGCCATTGTTTCTTTCTCCTGTACAGGGCCTATCCTGGGCTCATTGCTGGTGGGTGCTATCAGTAATAATGGTGGTCCCATGCAATTGACATTCGGAATGGCCGGATTTGGGTTGGGATTGGCGCTTCCGTTTGCTGTCTTCGCTATGTTCCCCAAATGGCTGCATTCGCTGCCAAAGTCAGGGGGGTGGCTCAATTCGGTGAAAGTGGTTTTAGGTTTTCTGGAACTGGCAATGGCTGTGAAATTTATTTCGAATGCCGATCTTGTAGAACAATGGGGTATTTTAAAAAGAGAAATTTTCATGGCCATCTGGATCTTGATAAGTGCCGGTATCGTGATTTATTTATTTGGAGGGATACGTTTCCCGCATGATTCGCCACGTCAAAAGATCAGTAAAACCCGCTGGGCATTCATTGCTTTGTTTACTGCTGTAACTATTTATTTAATACCCGGTGTAATCAATTCAAAAATGGCTAATCTCAAATTGATCAGCGGATTTCCACCACCCATGTGTTATAGTATTTACAAAGAACCCGTTAATTGCAAAAAAGGTTTTGAACCATTAAGAGATTATGATGTGGCCCTGAGTATTGCAAGAAAAGAAAATAAACCTGTTCTTATTGATTTCACAGGTTGGGCTTGTGTAAATTGTCGCAGGATGGAAGAAAATGTATGGACTGACCCATTTGTTGACAGCCTGATGCGAAACGAATTTGTGGTTGTTTCTTTATATGTTGATGAACGAAAAAAATTACCACTGGTCAAACAATTGCAATACAAAACTAAAGCCGGCGATGAAAAATCTATTATTACGGTAGGAGACAAATGGGCAACTTTCCAGTTTGAGAATTTCAACAGGGTATCACAACCACAATATGCAATCATCAGTACAGATGAAAAGGCGCTGACAAAAACAAAGACCTATACAGCAAACCCCGGCAATTTTGCCAACTGGCTCCAATGCGGGCTGGATGCTTTTAAAAAAGGCAAATGAAAATAATAAAAAACCGTCCCGGCTAAGCCGGGACGGTTCAATTTGGTGTCATTCTGTTTCAACCTACAATCAGGCAAGCAAAGTAGAAAAATTCTTTTTCGAAGTAAGAACCTTTCCAGTTGATGTTGGAGATACAGAATGACAAGAACGGCCTCACCCCAACCCTCTCCATAAATGGAGAGGGGGTTAGAGAGCAATTTGTTTCTGTAACATCAGTTTTCGCAGGTTAATTAAACCATAACGCATACGACCCAAAGCAGTATTAATACTGCAGTTTGTAGCAGAAGCAATTTCTTTAAAACTCATATCTGCATAATGGCGCAGGATGATCACTTCCCGCTGATCTTCCGGCAAACGCTGCAGCATTTCACGAACACGGTCATGGCTCTGGCGTTTTATCATAATTGTTTCGGCGCTGTCATCAGCAAAATTCAGCACTTCAAAAATGTCTTTGTCTTCACCATTGCGGATGACAGGCGTACGTTTTACTTTTCTGAAATGATCCACACACAGATTATGTGCAATACGCATTGCCCACGGAAGGAATTTTCCCTCCTCGGTATAGCGGCCACTACGCATGGTATCTATGATGCGGATAAAAACATCCTGAAAGATGTCCTCGGCAAGGTACTTGTCTTTAACAAGGAACAGGATTGACGTATACAATTTGTCCTTGTGACGAAGCACCAGGGTTTCCAGGGCGTCAAGATTTCCATCTGTAAAAAGATGGATTAATTCATGGTCGGTTTTTTTGTTAAAAGTTTTCATAAACTCCTACAGTTTAGGTTTATCCGCCGCAGGCATGCCCATGGCAGATGTTCATTGGATATTGGTTGCTTGGGTCAGTAAATGAGTCTAAAAAAATGTAGAAGTTCAGGCGATAGGCGGGTTGAGTTTTTGGTTATTCATTTGTTTTGATATTGGACTCTAAAAATAGAATTTTTTGTGAGAATACCAAACATTAGTCAAAGCCTGTATCCGTCCATATTGCTAAAGAACTGTTAAGGATTTGACCTGAAGTTTACGTTGGATAAGGCTTTACATTTGTTGTGCCTATAATGGAAAAGACAATAAAAGGGAAGAATCCCGCTAAAAAAGAGACCGTAAATTCCGCAAATGGCATTCTTATTAAGGGTGCCCGGATGCATAATCTGAAGAATATAACTGTGGAAATACCCCGGAATAAACTTGTCGTGGTGACAGGGGTATCAGGTTCCGGTAAATCATCACTAACCATTGACACCTTATATGCAGAAGGCCAGCGCCGCTACGCAGAAAGTTTAAGCGCCTATGCCAGGCAGTTCCTGAACAGGATGAATAAGCCCGATGTAGATTATATCAAAGGCTTATGTCCTGCTATTGCCATTGAGCAACGTGTTATTTCAAGAACTCCCCGAAGCACGGTAGGCAGTATGACAGAGATCTATGATTATCTGCGATTGTTATTTGCCCGCATCGGTAAAACCATTTCACCGGTTTCGGGGAAGGAAGTAAAAAAAGATGATGTGACAGATGTGCTGGATGCTATTACTAAATTAAAAGAAGGTAATTCGGTTTACATTCTTGCTCTTTTTAAACAACATAAGAACAGAAACATTAAAGAAGATATGAATATCCTGCTGCAAAAAGGATTTAGCAGGATGTATGTGGATGGGGAGGTATTAAGAATAGAAGATGAATTGGCTAATGAAAAATCTGCAGCACATAAAAAGACCAACTCGAAATATATCCTTATTGATAGAATTGTGATAAAAGCCCCGATAGCTATCGGGGTTGATGAGGATGACAAGCACAGGATTGCCGATTCAATCAGCACTGCCTTTTATGAGGGTGAAGGAGATGTTTACCTGGAAGTACAACCAGCTCCCGATAGCTATCGGGACAACAACCAGCTCCCGATAGCTATCGGGACAGCAACCAGAAACCAGCAACTGCTTCACTTCAATAACCGGTTTGAAATGGATGGGATAAAGTTTGAAGAACCGGTTCCCAATCTTTTTTCATTCAATAATCCTTACGGAGCCTGTCCCACTTGTGAAGGTTTTTCGCAGGTGCTGGGTATAGACAGCGACCTGGTAATTCCGGACAGGAGATTGAGTGTATATGAAGGCGCCGTGGCCCCATGGAAAGGAGAAAAACTTGATTGGTGGAGACAGCAGTTTGTTAAAGGGGCTAAGAAATTTAATTTCCCGATACATAAACCTATAGCTGACCTGACCGACAAACAATATAAAACACTCTGGCAGGGGAGCGATGCGGTATATGGCATCAATGATTTTTTTAAAGATGTTGAACAACAGCTTTACAAAGTTCAGTATCGTGTTTTACTGAGCCGTTACCGGGGTAGAACACAATGCCCCGATTGCAATGGGTATCGTTTACGCAAAGAAGCTTTATATGTAAAAATAAATGGCCGCCATATTGGCGAACTTGGTGAATTACCGGTAAAAGATCTGATGAAATGGTTTAATACTTTGGAGAATAAACTAAGTGAACACGAAAAACAGGTAGCCAAAAGAATTCTTATTGAAATACATCTCAGGCTGAAAACATTGTTAAGTGTTGGCCTCGGTTATTTAACCCTGAGCCGGTTAGCCAATTCGCTCAGTGGAGGAGAAAGCCAGCGTATTCAACTCACACGGAGTCTGGGCAGCAATCTTACCAACTCACTGTATATACTTGATGAACCCTCTATCGGGTTACATTCAAGAGATACTGCCAATCTGATAAAGGTTTTAAAAGAATTAAGAGATCTGGGAAATACGGTTGTTGTTGTGGAGCATGATGAAATGATGATGCGGCAAGCCGATCATATCATTGATATGGGCCCGCTGGCCTCTCATCTTGGCGGAGAAGTGGTAGCCGAAGGGAATTATGATGAGATTATTTCCAATCCTGAATCTCTTACCGGAAAATATCTGAAAGGAGAACTGAAAATTGAACCACCGAAAATGGTTCGCAAATGGAACAGAGCTATCAGGGTGGAAGGAGCGAGGCAACATAACCTGAAAAATATTACAATTGAATTTCCTTTAAATGTTTTGTGTGTGGTCAGCGGGGTAAGCGGCAGCGGCAAAACTACTTTGGTCAAACAAATTCTTTATCCTGCATTAAAAAAGATCAAAGGAGACCCGATAGCTATCGGGTTTGCTGATAAAGTAGGTATGCACAAAGTTGTTTCAGGTGATATTGAAAGTATTTCACAGATAGAAATGGTAGATCAAAATCCCATCGGCAAATCATCGAGAAGCAATCCTGTTACTTATATTAAAGCGTATGATGAAATAAGAGATCTTTTTGCCAGGCAACCATTGAGTAAAATGCGTGGCTTTCAGCCCAAACATTTTTCATTTAATGTGGATGGCGGACGATGCGATACCTGTAAAGGCGAGGGAGAACAGGTGGTTGAAATGCAGTTTTTGGCCGATGTACACCTGACCTGTGAAGTTTGTGGCGGAAAAAGATTCAAAGAAGAAGTGCTGGAAGTGCAGTACAGGGAAAAAAATATTTATGATGTGCTGGAGATGAGTGTGGATGAAGCCATTGTTTTCTTTTGGGATGAAAAAAACTTAGTAAAAGCTATCCAGCCTCTTAGCGATGTAGGATTAGGATACATTAAATTGGGACAATCATCTACAACACTTTCCGGCGGCGAAGCGCAGCGGGTTAAGCTTGCCTCTTTTCTCAGCAAAAGCAGAAGCACAGAAAAAATTCTTTTCATCTTTGATGAACCAACAACCGGCCTGCACTTTCATGATATAAAAAAACTGCTTATTTCTTTTAATGCACTTATCGAACAGGGACATTCCATCATCGTCATAGAACACAATATGGAGATCATCCGAAGCGCTGATTGGGTGATAGACCTTGGCCCCGAAGCAGGGGATGGCGGCGGAAACCTTGTATATGCAGGAAAACCTGAAGGGCTTAAAAAAGAAAAATTGAGCTGGACAGGGAAATTTTTTCGCTGACAAAAGAATTATTAGGAGTTATTATTTTATTTCGGCAATTATCGGTGACAAGTGCCGGTAGTAGCAGAGACAGGCGACAGGAAAAGCTGGCTGGAGGTGAATTAAAATATTTTAGAAAAAGAAACCCCGGAATACTCCGGGGCACTTAAGAATCCTAAAAAACCGAGACTCTTCAAATCTATCTGGCTACTATTAATTTTTTTGTTTCAATAATTGTTCCGTCAGCGGCCACAAATCCTACTAAATAACTTCCGGAAACTGTTAAGTTCATTTCAATAATGGTGCGGCCGTTTACATTTTCCTGCTTTATTTTTTGCCCTATTGCATTCCAAATAACAATTGCCTGCACACGCAAAGCCGGGTCACAGCTAACATAGAATTTATCCGGCGTCGGGTTGGGCCAAAGCAGAATTAGTGGTCCGCCCGGTTTTCCTCCAACGGCAATAATATTTGAATAAAAGAAAGTGGTATCGGTATTAACTGTCTTGAGGCGGTAAAAACTGATGCCGCTGTAACTGTTAGGGTCAATAAGAGAATAATTAAGTTCAGCAAGACTTATTCCGCCATTAACCTGTGAAGAAACGGTATCCATGTTAGTAAAGTCAGTTTCGTTGCTGAGTCTTCGCTGTACTATAAAGTATTGAACATTTATTTCCGGTTTTGTTTTCCAATATACATCTACGGCGCTATAACCAGTACGGCGGGCATTGAACCAAACCATTGTCTGCAGCAATGAATCGCCATACCCGGTTAACTTGGTGAAATAAGAAGGGGACGATACGGTATTATAAAATACCCGGTTATTAACTCCGCTGTTTGTCAGTGGCGTTCCTGAAGTTAAATATCCGGGCGCCGGATAGCTTTGCGGAGATCCGAGATCCCATCCTGTGCCATTAAACCGGGACACATAAGCATTTCTTTTGTTAAGCGTAAAGAAGCTTCCTTCATCGGCATTCAAATGTTGCAGAAAAATTTCAACATTGCCGGCATCAGGTTGAAATCGTTTTCCTATTTCCCACGTTTTATTGACACTTTCTTCAAATAAATAATTTCCTATAGGCCGCTCTGCTTTCACACTGTCAAAAACATTTACATAATAATCATCACCCTGCAATGAATTACTTTTAATCGCAGCCGGTGTATAAGCATCATCACGGCTGCCTACCGGAAAATCAATCCGGCCGTCAGCACTGCGGATATTTTCCCGTATTAAAAAACCAGCACCCCGTTTGTTGCCGGTTACAAAATACCGGGAAGAATCGTAACCGCTTATTTTCCCAGGGTCGTTGTCGCCCACCGCCAATATATAATCCTTTAAATACACAAGCCCTTCAGAAAGCAAAATTTCTTTCCTGACTTTTGCACTGCTTTCAGTTAATTCAACCCCCAACGGGTTTTGAATTTGTAAATAACAAAATGCCGGGCCCGATTTAATAGCTGCATTATATCCGCCTATCAATTGCTGACGAATACTATCAGAGAGAAAGCGAATCCAGCCGCCTGTTCCTGAAGCGCCGTTTCCCCCATTGCTTTCATCGGTGATCAGCGATAGCGGGGCATTTTCCCAAACCGGTGCTGTAAAATTTACAAATGCTTTTTTCCCCACACCAAAACTGCCATAATTAATTACATTGAAAAAAATGGTAGCGGTGTCGCCGTTAAAAAAAATTTTACCTGCCGTGGGAACATAAAAGCCGGGCTGTGCAATTGCCAAACGACTGCATAAAAAAAATCCTGCAACAATAATATATCTGGTAATTTTTCCCATTCATTTTAAAAAAATTGCCGGCATTATAAATTACTTTTTTACAATCGTTTTAATCAGGTTTATAATTCAACTACTGAAATACTTATGTCTTTTACAGCAGCAGCGCCAATCGTTAGTATCATTTATATCCGAACTCAATAGATAAATCTTGTTCGTCAACTTATCAAATTAAAAATTCTTGCCAAACACCGCAAAACCTGTTCCCGTGCTCATGTTTCCGCCGCCGGCGGTTCTCATTTCGATGGAGGTAATTTGAGCAGACGTATTAACCCATTCAAATCCGCCGAACTGAAGTATG
>JAHEZF010000138.1 GCA_023251215.1 Sphingobacteriales bacterium
CAGGAGGATAACTGCGGCCCCTGCTACCAGCACATAATTCATATAGACTGTCCGGATGATATTGGGCTTTGCAGTTAATTCAGTTGCCGGTATTTTTCTTACACGGCAAGCGTCAAAATTACCCGATTCAAGTAACCACAAATTACCCTGTTTGTCAAATACTCCACTGGTGGGACTCCATTGACCGGTAGAATAGGCCACCACTTCTGTTTTACCATTCGGTAAAATTCGTTTTATTTTTTTCTGGGATAGTATGGCCACATAAACATTTTCCTGCTTATCGGCCCATATGCCATAAACATTATGTTGTCTGCTGAAACCAAAGCCCCATTTGCCGTCATCGAGGTTTTCAGCAAGCAAAGAAAATTTGCCGTCCGGGGTAAGGCGATACAATTTATGCAGGTCAACAAAATAAATGATACCTGATCTTGTACAATAACTCCATCGTATGTTTTTAAATTCTCCTTCTGCGATTTTTGTAACAGCGCCATCATTCGTTTTTTTCATAAAGCGGCTCAGCTTAAACCGCTGTATCCAGTAAACGTTACCTGCACTGTCTCTTAAAAAACCATAGTCGTCTAAAAAACCGGCTGTTGGTTCTTTGATCTTTTCGATGACGCCTGCTGCATTTAATTTCCATACATAATGTCCCCATGTATTCAATTTTTCGCCATTATACCACAGGTGCTCACCATAAATATTATCGGCGTTATCAATAGACAGTTCATGAGTGTGAACACCCGGCACTGCAACAGACAGTGAACCCTCAGGGGTTAACTTCCAAACTTGTTTCAGATCGGTGTAATAAATATTGCCTTTGCTGTCGATTACTATACCAATGCCCGGGTGGGCAAATGATAAATAAGAGATCATGAATGAGAAATAAAAAACCAGGAAGCGCTTCATGGCCATACTTTTTAAAATTGGCTGAGAATCTCTTTCAATGATTCATCATCGTATTCTATATTCACCCATTTGGCGGCAATTTTTCTTTTCTTGTAAACAAACAGGGTATTCTTTGCTTCTGGATTGATCTTATATAAACCACAACTTTTTGGATCAACAGGTGAAGGAACCCAAAGCATAGCGACTCGTTTTAGCCCTTGCTCATTACACCATTTCCTGAGCTTTCTTCCCAATATCTCTTCTCCTTTATTCGTATTTTGATTATGGAATGGGTTCATGTACACAAGAAAGACTCTTAATTTTTTTTCTCCTCTCAATTCCATTTCTTTTTCAAGATTTTTTGCGAATCCGCTCAGTTCATCAAGATTGGCGTGATTGAACCAGACCATCACTCCCTGACCATAACCGTATTTGCACATAGGGCAGGCTGTTTTCCCGCTATCGGCACCTGAAAGATGTAAAGGATCGAAAGCCGGACAACCGGCGCCTATATTTAAACCAGATTTTATTTTTGGAAGACCCGAATAAGGATAATCGGGCACATTCTTTCCGAGAATGATATGGCGTGTACCATGTGATACACCGTTTGACTGTGGTATGAGTTTGATAATCCCGTTTCCTCCCCGGTATTCGTACATTTTTCTTTTTGCTTCTGTCAGCAGTGGATCATCGTCGAATAAATATTCACTGATCCAGTATTCATTTTTATCAGGCTCTTTTATTATGACATGAATATGCTCCATCGCATTGCCTTCAGGATAATGCGCCGGACGAAGAGTATAGAATTGATAAAAACCATTTTTATCTGTTTTCACCCAGCCACGTATGTAGCCATGACGTTTTCCCCAGCCGGTCTGATTACCTTTTGCAGTGTAACGACCTCCCTGGTCAGTATGATAAACATAAATGACAACGTCTTTGGCCGGAGTTCTTCCGTCATGTTGGTAAACAATTCCACTGATCTCGATCTTTGGGCCGGGCTCATTGAAATCCGGCAACTCATCAACCGGTTTTAATTTATCAAATGCTGTGGGACTTTCAAATATCGCTTCACAACCTTCGCATTTTCCCCCAACCTTTTGACCGGGAGACAATGACACTTGTTGTTTTTGCTGGTTGCCCTGGGAGCAACTGCTGATACTGATGGCAGTGGTAAAAACGAGAAACAATAACGAATATCTCATGTGCCTGATTTTTATGAATACAAATATTAACCCTTCCAAAGCTATTTACAAATTGTTTACACCAACGGGAATACCCTCTTGATGACAGGGCGATAGCACATGGTCAGGCAAAAACTGCCAATGGTGTAATCTGTTTTACCGATGGGAATTTGTACATTTATTTTGACAAATGCTTAATAACCCCTTTTTTTTAAAGTATAAGCTGCATCATGTTTTTTTCTGGATGCTGGTCTTTGCATTATGGTATTATTTGCGGTACCAGGATTACTCCTCAACACAGGTGGCTTTGGAAATCACTTTACTTAAGGTAGTTGATCTTGCATTGATGGTCTATGTCACTAACTACCTGCTGGTGCCCCGGCTGCTTTATAAAAAAAGATATGTGGCTTTTATAGCTGTATTCATCGTAATGATCTTTGTAAGCGGACTGATAAAAGTGTCCGTCATGGCAGGGATCATGCAGCAGCCTGGTGTATTTGGTTTGCCGGGCAACCTGAAGACAAGGTTTTATGAAAACGTTATTTCCGACTTTTTCCTGGTAACGACAGGGGCTGCCTTTAAATTGATATTCGATTATATCAGGATGCAGCAACGGCTGACCGAAATAGCAAAAGAAAAAGCAGAGACAGAATTAAGTTTTTTGAAATCCCAGATCAACCCTCATTTTTTATTCAATTCACTGAATTCAGTCTACTTTCTTATTAATAAAGATAACGATGAGGCAAGAAAGGCGTTGCATAAGTTTTCAGAAATGCTGCGCTACCAGTTATACGAAGCAAACGGGGATAAGATACCAATTGAAAAGGAGATCAATTACCTGAAAGACTATGTTGACCTGCAGCAGTTAAGAAAAGATGAAAAATATTCTGTTCAATTCGAATATACACCAGAGGTAAAAGATTTTTATATTGAACCTTTGTTGCTGATACCTATTGTAGAAAATGCATTCAAGCATATTTCGCATTATAATGATAAAATCAATTTTGTAAAAGTGAATTTGAGCCGTGCAAACAGTATCTTCAGTTTTACAGTGGAGAATTCAAAAGAAGACCAACGGCATACAATTGGGAAAAAGGGAGGAATTGGAATGAATAATGTAAAACGAAGACTCGAATTGCTTTATCCGGGTAAACATGAATTGATAATTTCGGATACAGAAAATAATTTTACTGTTCAGCTAAACATCCAGGTGTGATAAATATCAACTGCATTATTATAGATGATGAACCATTGGCCCGCAAAGGTTTGAAAGAATACATCGCTGATGTAGATTTTCTGAGCCTGGCAGGTGAATTTGACAGCCCCCTGAAAGCAACAGATCTGCTGGGCAGGGGAGATGTGCAATTACTTTTCCTGGATATACAAATGCCAAAAATAACAGGGCTTGATTTTTTTAAAACATTACAAAATGCACCGCCGGTGATCTTTACCACGGCTTATCCGCAATATGCACTGGAAGGCTTTGAAGTAAATGCGCTGGACTATCTTGTAAAACCCATTTCTTTTGACCGGTTTTTGAAAGCTGTGTTGAAGGCCAGGGAATATTATGAAGTAAGAGAAAAGAATGTAACAGAAGCTTCTGTAACTTCGGGATACTTCTTTATAAAAGCGGACAATAAACTGGTGAAAATATTATATGATGAAATTTTGTTTGTGGAGGCCTTGCAGAATTATGTCACCATTCATACGAAAGACAAAAAGTATATCACCTATCTCACTTTTAAATCAGTAGAAGATTATTTACCTTCTGATAAATTTATTAAAGTCCACAAGTCCTATATTGTATCCGCTGCCAAAGTGGAAAGCATTGAAGGTAATGCCATTCTCATCGGCCAGCGTCATATCCCCATCAGCCGGAATCAAAAAGATGAAGTGATGGAAAAACTGCTGAAAGGAAAATTCCTGAAACGATAAACAGGTTTCACTTCAAAGTTTCTTCCAACCATTTATAAAATTCATGTTGCCAGACCAACGCATTTTGTGCACTCAGCACCCAGTGATTTTCATCAGGCAGATATAAAAATTTACTTTTTATGCCTCTTAACTGTGAAGCCTGGAAAGCCTGCTGGCCCTGCTCAACCGGTACACGATAATCTCTTCCACCTTGTATGATCATGATGGGTGTATCCCACTTGTCAACAAAATTGCTGGGTGATTGCGAAAAACTTCTTTGGGCCACTGCATTCTTTTTATCCCAATAGGTTCCGCCTTTTTCCCAGTTCTCAAACCACATTTCATCCGTGGTGCCGTACATGCTGCGGAAATCAAATACACCATCATGCGAAATAAAAGTTTTAAAACGATGGTTGTGCATTCCCGCTAATTCAAATACAGAGAAACCGCCGAAGCTGGCGCCTATGCAACCCCGGCGATCCTTATCTACAAACTTTTCTTTCGACATTTCATCAATAGCCACTAAATAGTCTTTCATCACCTGGCCTCCCCAATCCTTGCTTACCTGTTCGTTCCATTTAGTGCCGTGTCCCGGCATACCCCGGCGGTTGGGAGCTACTATAATATACCCTTGCGATGCCATCAATTGAAAATTCCAACGGAAAGAATAGAATTGTGTCAATGGAGATTGCGGGCCGCCCTGGCAATACAAAAGTGTCGGGTATTTTTTTGAAGGATCAAAATCCGGGGGATAAATAACCCATACCAGCATTTGTTTTCCATCAGTTGTTTTTACAAAACGTCTTTCTATTTTACACATACTAATGGAAGCATAGGTAGCATCATTAACATGTGTTAGCTGTTTCATTTCGCCAGACTCAATATCAACAGAATATAATTCAGCTGCATGATTCATATCGGCTCTTGAAACGATCAATGTATTGCCTGATTGCCCGATGATACCGTTGATATCATAGTAGCCTTTGGTTATTTGACGGATTGCAGGAAGCATGGCTGTGATACCGGGATAGTTCACAGAGAATAATTGTTCTGTACCGTTTATTGGCGCCAGGAAAAAAATAGTTTTATCATCATTTCCCCATTTGAATCCCTGCACATGAATATCATCCCTGTTGCTTGTCAGGTTTATTTTAGTTACGCCATTTGATACAATAATATCCTGCTTGTCTGCTTCATTGCCGGCGGTCTTCATACTTAACCAGGCCAGTTCCCCTTTTTTATTATACAAAGGGCTCACGTCATAACCCATCATACCTTCTGTCAGGTTCTTTGTAGCGCCGGTCTCAATATCATAAGAA
>JAHEZF010000139.1 GCA_023251215.1 Sphingobacteriales bacterium
CAATTTGGCGTATTGTACCTGGGGTGTTTCTATAAATTCTCCATATACCATGATATGCAGGTAGGCCTCCAACTGTTTTTGGATTGCTTCAATCACTTTAGGATGGCGGTGGCCAATATTGGCTACACTGATCCCACCGATGAGATCTAAATATTGTTTTCCATCAGCATAATAAAGCATCATGCCTTCTGCCTTTACTATTTCCAAAGCAAGAGGCGCTGAAGAGGTTTGGGCAACATGTTTAAAAAATAATTCCCGCTGGTTCATTACAGCAAATATCGTTTTAAGAGTTATTGAATGAAAATTAATCCGAAAACCTTCATGACCATGGACTTCTATGTATGGGACTATAGGGAAGGATATTCCACAGGAAATGATCAGGGGGGAGATCGGCTGTACGACCAATAATTATAAGAAGTGTGCTGATTGGTTTAAAGAGAAGAAACCTGAAGTCTGAGGTCCGAAGTCAGATAAGAAAATAGCCACACTAGTTGAGTTTCAGACCCCTGACTTCCGGCATCTGATTTCATTCCCTTAACTCGTAACTGTCCTCGTAGTTTTCCTATGGCATAAGCAATTATTTATAGTTAAATTCGTTTTAGGAATGCAATAAATACTACAAATGAAAAGCCTTCGTTTTTTAGTAGTGGGATTGAGCCTTGTGTTGCTGCTAACTTCGTGCAGAATATGGAACAGCGTTTTTAAACCTAAATACGGCTGTCCCAGCAATGGAAAAAATGTAGGCGCCGAAAAGATATTAAGCAGTGACCCCAAAGCAATGAAGGATGCAAAAAAGGCCAAAAAATTCCGTAGTTAAATTAATGTTATCACGCAGCTAAATATTATAGAATCCAGTCTTATGAATAAAACTAAAAACCTGAACTATGAGCCTCACCCTACGAACCACTTTAGGCTGTACCGAAGCCGTCATTGCAGATGACGGCGGATTGAAACAGTTCTATCACGTGGCCGACATAATGAGCCAGTTTCTCAAAGTAAATTTTTCTAACAAAGAAGATGACTTTGATACCATTGACTGGGAATTCAAATTCAAAGGGCATAACCTGACCCTTCATTACAACATTTACAACGGTATTTCTATTTTTCCTACCAAAACCCGTGATGCCCTGAATAAGGACAACAAAGCCGTGGTGGAACTGGCCGGTGTGCTGGAAACAAAACTGTTTAATGAAGGACAGCGAAACATTGCCTGAACTCAGTAATTCTTTTCCTCAATGGAGTCCAGTATGTTTATATAACTCACATACCTGTCTTCATGAATAGTTCCTTTGGCTACCGCTTCTTTGATTGCACAACCGGGTTCATTTACATGCAAACAATTATTGAACTGGCAATTATTTAACCTGTTTTTCATTTCAGGAAAGTAATGAGAAAGTTCCTGTTTGGTAATATCTACCAGGCCAAACTCCCTCATACCGGGTGTGTCAATGATGTTTCCGCCAAAAGGAAGATCAAACATTTCGGCAAATGTGGTTGTATGTTGTCCTTTGCCACTCCAGCCGCTTATATCCTGTATCTTCAGATTAATATCCGGGAAAATAACATTAAGCAAAGATGATTTACCCACACCGCTATGCCCGCTGATGAGGGTGATCTTATCCTTTAATTTATTCTTAACCTCTTTTATTCCCTTTTTCTCAATGACACTCATGAGTATTATCTGGTAGCCCATAGCTTCATACATGTTTTTCCAGGCGTCAAATTTTTCCAATTCTTTCTTTTTATAAAGGTCAGCTTTGTTGAAAACGATGATGGCGGGCACATGATAAGCTTCTGCGGCAACAAGAAACCTGTCAATAAAACCCTGTGAGGTCTTTGGTTCTTTGAGAGTAGCTATCAATAATAACTGGTCAAGATTGGCAGCCACAATATGATGCTGGTGTTTGTAACGGGGCGACTGCCGGTTGATATAATTCCTGCGGTCATGAATTTCAGTGATCATTGCTGTATTCTCTATTTCGTTCTCCGGCACAATCTCTACCTTATCTCCCACTGCTACCGGATTGGTGCTGGTTATGTCATCTATTTTCAATACTCCCTTCATCCGGGCATTCCAGAATTTGCCGGTATCATCTTTTACAATATACCAGCTACCGGTAGATTTATAGACAAGCGATTTCATCGATCCGCTAAATTACATGAAGGATCCAGGAGAGCAAATTATCAGCGTTCTGAATGTGGTGGGAAATACGGTCATATTATTGCGTAATTCTGCTTATCATTATTTGAAAAGAATGTTTATTTTAGACCGATAATCCAAAGTATATGAAAAAACAAATAGCTTTTTTAACGGCTTTCATTGCGGCAGTTTTCTTTTTTTTCCCCGCTTGCCAAAAAGATAATAACACCCCTGCGCCGAAAACCAAAACAGATCTTATATCACAGGCTACATGGAGATTCAGCAGCGCATCAGTTGGCGGTACAGACGTATCTGCCTTTTTACAACCATGCCAGAAAGATAATATACTCACTTTCGCAGCTGCGGGAACGGGCACAGCAGATGAAGGCCCCACGAAATGCAATGCCGGTGATCCACAGACCAATCCCTTTACCTGGAGTTTTCTCAGTAACGAAACAATACTTCATATATCCACTGTTTTGTTTACCGGAGGGAGCAGCGATTTTACTCTTGTTTCACTAACTGAAACTGCGTTGATTGTTTCGCAGAATATTACTGTGTCAGGTACTACTCAAAATGCTGTGGTGACTTTTATACATTGATAGGTTCAGGAAAGATATTTCCCAACAATCGGCACCCTTCTTCCAATTCCAAATGCCTTGCAACTGACACGAATGATAGGACAGAACTGGTTGCGTTTGTATTCATTTGTATTGACCAGCTTCAATACCCGGTCCACCAGGGCTTTGTCAAATCCTTTGGCAATAATTTCTTTCGGGCCTTTTCGTTGTTCGATGTACTCATATAAAATTTTATCAAGAATATGATATTCAGGCAGGCTGTCCGTGTCTTTCTGCCCGGGCCGCAGTTCTGCCGATGGGGGTTTTGTTATAATATTTTCAGGAATGACTATTTTTTCCCGATTAATATATTTCGCCAGTGCATATACCTGTGTCTTGTATACATCACCCAGCACACTCAGGCCTCCGGCCATATCTCCGTATAACGTTCCATACCCTGTAGCCAGTTCACTCTTATTGGAAGTATTCAGTAAAATGTATCCGAATTTATTGGCGATGGCCATCAATAAATTTCCTCTTGTTCTCGCCTGTATGTTTTCTTCTGCAATCCCTAATGTTGAGTCTTTGTAAAGGGGTTTCAATTCTGTCAAAAAAGCTTCATAAATATTTTTCACAGGAACAATATCATAATGATTGCCAAGATTCTTACTTAACAATTCAGCATCATTGACCGAATGTGCTGTAGAATATTGTGAAGGCATCAGGATGGCTCTCACATTTTCTTTGCCTAATGCAGCCACAGCCAATGCCTGTGTTACGGCGCTGTCAATGCCGCCGGATGAACCGAGTATGGTCT
This sequence comes from Sphingobacteriales bacterium, assembly GCA_023251215.1. Classification (GTDB taxonomy): domain Bacteria; phylum Bacteroidota; class Bacteroidia; order Chitinophagales; family Chitinophagaceae; genus JAHEZF01. The sequence continues at coordinate 3,518 of JAHEZF010000139.1, forward strand.
TGCTGAAACCCATCTTGCCAAAATAATCCCTGATTCCCAGGATAAGGGCATGATAGATATCATCAATATTTTTTTTATCGGCGAGATAATCCAGTGTATTCACTCCTTCACCTACATCTTTTGGAGAGTAAAAATAGGCAGCCCCACCTAAATCCTCCCCTACAGGGAGGACTTGCGGAGACTCTGAAACCTTGGAAAGTTTTTCCAAATCAAAAACTTCATAATCCTCTTCAAAATATTTCATCTCTTTCACCTTACATCCATTAATATCATACACCAGGCTGCCGCCATCAAAAACAATTTCTGTTTGCGAACCCACAGTGTTGCAATACAGCATCGGCAGTTTGTATTTTATTGTGTGTGCTTTTACTATGCTGTTCCGGACCACATCCTGTGCATAGTTATACGGTGATGCGGAGAGATTGATCATCACATCCGGCTTAAAGGGCATTAGTTTTTCCATAGGTGTGATGCGGTACATAGGATTATCGCCAAGATTCCAGATATCCTCGCAAATAGTAACTGCCAGTTTTTTCCCTTTGAACTCCATGACCTGCCATTTAAAGGCCGGCTCAAAATAGCGGTATTCGTCAAACACGTCATAATTGGGTAAAAGAGTTTTATGTATCTCGGCTTTAACCTGTTTTTCATACAGTAAAAAAACAGCGTTGAACAGGTCTTTCCCTTCTTTGGCAGGATTATGTGCAGGGCTTCCGATCAATACGCCGATAGTATCAGCATATTCTTTCAGTCTGTCAATTGCCTCATAAGATTTGTTGATGAAATCGTTGAACTCTAAAAAATCTCTCGGGGGATAACCACAGACACATAGCTCTGAAAACACAACCAGATCTGCTCCCTGTTTTTTAGCCCAATCAATACCTTCAATGATCTTACTGCTGTTATTTTCAAAATTGCCGATATGATAGTTCTGCTGCGCTAAGGCGATCTTCATAACACAAATTTACGCCAATGGCTGCTGAATTAACGGTAATTTTTAATCGGTTAATTTCGCAACAACAACAATTGTGAACTCATTTCGTTTACAATAACTATGAAAAAAATTATTGTCTTCTTATTATCTTTTATCTGGCTTACCACCTGCAAAAGCCATAAAGGCATTCCTGATATTTCCGGAATTAAAGTTGATATTAATCTGGAACGATTTGACCAGGATTTTTTCAGCATCGACAGTAATAATGTATTGCCAGGTTTGAACCGGGTAAATGAAAAATATCCTGCACTCAGTTCTATTTTTCTGCATAATATTTTAGGCCTTGACAGCGCCTCTGCTTTACCGGGTGTAAAAAGATTTCTCCATCTTAGCCAGTCTCTTCATGATTCGGTAAATAAGGTTTTTAAAAATACAGATGGACTGAAAAAAGATTTTCAAAAAGCCTTCCGGTTTGTAAAATATTATTTCCCGGATTATAAAATTCCTCAAATAATAACAGTGATTGGCCCCATTGATGCGCTGGCACAAACAGCGAATGGATATACACCTGATTTTTTAGCGCCAGATATTCTCGGTATCAGTCTGCAGTTTTACCTGGGGAAAGATTTTTCACTTTACAGAGATCCTTTCTTTATTGAAAAGGTAGTTCCTGCGTACCGCAGCCGGAGATTCAGTAAAGAATACATCACTGCGGATGCCATACAGTTAGTTGTTGACGATATTTTCCCAGATAAAAGCAGTGGCAAATCTTTAATAGAACAAATGATTGAAAAAGGAAAGCTATGGTGGTTACTGGATAAATTTTT
>JAHEZF010000013.1:0-2622 GCA_023251215.1 Sphingobacteriales bacterium
AAAAATTTTCGGGACATAAAGGTTCTTCCAAAAAAGATTTTTCAAGGTACAGACAGAGATACGAAGAAAAGGGCAGTATGGATTCGAAGGCGGGCGCCGGTAAAAGAATTTAAATTTGCCAGCCTTTAAAGCTAAATCTTTTTTATGAAACATCTGCTTTATAGTATCGGAATTACCACAGGACTGGTTGGCTGTACTGAACCAAAAAAGGTAAAAACCGGGTACTTTATAAATCAGCCGTGGAGAAGAACAATTTGATAAGGCCTTACATAACGTCCGGTAAGGTTTTACCGATAAAACTATATGAAGAAAAGTTTGAAAAAACAAATAAGTAAAAAGAAAATTACTTTATTTCCTCCGGAGGCGTACTTATGGACTGGCATAGTTCAATCAGCACCCCATTTGTATTTTTGGGATGTAAAAAACAAATTAGCTTATTATCTGCCCCTGGTTTGGGTACGTCATTTAACAACACGAAGCCTTCTTTTTTTAACCGTTCCATTTCTGATTTTATATCGGCTACTTCAAAAGCAATATGCTGCAGGCCTTCTCCTTTTTTTTCTATGAATTTTGCAATAACTCCATCCGGGCCGGTACTTTCTAACAACTCAATTTTTGTTTCTCCCTGCCTGAAAAATGCTGTATTTACTTTTTCGCTTTCAACCACTTCCGTTTTGTAGCATTGACTATTCAGCAGTTTTTCAAATAGTGGTATGGAAACGGCAAGGCTTTTTACAGCAATCCCTATGTGTTCTATTTTCTCCATAAATCATTGTTTTTGACTAAAGAAAAATAGCGATTACGATTTCCGTAAAATTAGCTCTTCCCGGTAAATTAACGTTTTCAAATAGAGCCATTTGGGTTAATTTTGTTCTTGCAGAAATAAAATTTGCTCAATTTCGAAACATGTTGAAATTTCCCATTTACTTAGATCATAATGCTACTACTCCCTGCGACCCAAGAGTTGTGGATGCGATGATCCCATATTTCACCAATAATTTTGGTAATGCTGCCAGCCGTAATCATTCATTTGGCTGGCAGGCAGAAGAGGCAGTTGATTATGCCCGAGAGCAAGTCGCAAAATTGATCGGAGCAGATACGAAAGAAATCATTTTTACATCCGGCGCTACTGAAGCAGACAACCTTGCTTTAAAAGGTGTTTTTGAAATGTATGCCGGCAAAGGAAATCATATAATCACATGCAATATTGAGCATAGAGCTGTGTTAGATACATGCAGGCACCTGGAAAAAGAAGAAGCTGAGATTACTTACCTGAAAGTAAAAGCCAATGGCTTGATCAATCTGAAAGAGTTGGAAGAAGCAATAAAACCAACCACTATTCTGGTTGCGATCATGTATGCCAATAATGAGATTGGTACGGTGATGCCAATACAGGAAATCAGCGTTATTGCAAAAAAGAAAGGCGTACTGGTTTTTACCGACGCCACACAAGCTGTTGGAAAAATTCCTGTTGATGTAAATAAAGACGGCATTGACTTGCTGGCAATGACAGCGCATAAAATGTATGGGCCTAAAGGAATTGGTGCATTATATGTTCGTCGTAAGAATCCAAGGGTGAAAGTAACTGCGCAGATAGATGGTGGCGGTCATGAAAGAGGAATGCGCAGTGGTACATTAAATGTACCCGGCATTGTGGGTTTTGGAAAAGCCTGTGAACTTTGTATGCAGGAAATGGGCCAGGATACAAAAAGATTAAAAGCATTAAGGGATAAATTAGAAACTGCATTATTGAAGCCGGAAGAGGCTTATCTGAATGGTGATAAAGAACACCGTCTGCCACATGTAAGCAATATTTCTTTTAAATATGTTGAAGGAGAAGGCCTGATGATGGGTCTCAATAAAGAGATTGCGGTTTCTTCAGGGTCGGCCTGTATGTCTGCATCGCTGGAACCTTCGTATGTATTAAAAGCATTGGGATTGGGTGATGACCTCGCACATAGTTCATTGCGGTTTAGTTTGGGAAGATTCACAACAGAAGAAGAGATTGATTATATTATTAAAAAAGTAACGGATACGGTGAAAAAATTGAGGGAAATGAATCCGGTAAATTCTGATAACTAAAAAAATTTTATGAATACGGCTTTGGAAAATGGAATTTACATAAGCGACAGCGCCAGGGTGAAGGTTCAGCAGCTGATGAAAGATGCCGGCATTACCAGTGATCCGTCTTATTTTATTCGTGTAGGAGTGGTGGGTGGCGGATGTTCGGGTTTGAGTTACAAAATGGATTTTGATAATGAACAAAAACCCACGGACCAGGTGTTTGAAGACAAGGGGCTGAAAGTAGTCACCGATCTGAAAAGCTTTTTATACCTTGTTAATACAACCCTTGAGTTTTCTGACGGCCTCAATGGCAAAGGGTTTTATTTCAGTAATCCCAATGCCAGCCGTACCTGTGGCTGTGGTGAAAGTTTTGCAGTGTAAAAACCCCTGTCTCCTAAAGGGGGAACTTCATTTGAAACTTTCCGACTAAAAATATAACAACACTAAAGATGAATTTGAAGCTGACTTTACCTGCTTTTTTTTACAGGTTTGGATTATAGCCAGTTTTCGATGCTGTAATAAACAAGGAATAAAACAACTAAATAAAAAGGCAATTTC
>JAHEZF010000013.1:2632-15179 GCA_023251215.1 Sphingobacteriales bacterium
TTTCAGTAATCCCAATGCCAGCCGTACCTGTGGATGCGGGGAGAGTTTTGCTGTGTAAGACACACTACTCATTTTGGAATTTTGAAATTGGGAAATTGGAAAATTTTCTCAAAGGATGTAGCTTCGATACAATTGCACAAGCATTATAGTGGAAATAATATGATATTTCCGTAAAGGAAAATTTCCAAATTTCCCAATCACACTTTTCCCAATCCTCTCAGCAAACAGTATCTTGCAATCTATACACTATGTGGTCCGTTTGTAAAAAAGAACTCCGCCAGTTTTTCAGCAGCCTTACCGGTTACATCGCCATCTTCGTTTTTCTTTTAGTGAACGGGTTGATGCTTTTTGTATTTGACAATAATATTCTTGATTTTGGCTATGCCACATTAGACAGGTTTTTCCAGTTAGCGCCGTGGATACTTTTACTGTTGATTCCTGCCATAACCATGCGCAGCTTTGCCGAAGAATTTAAAGCAGGCACTTATGAAATTCTTCAAACCCGGCCATTAAGCAGGCGACAAATCATTACCGGCAAATACCTGGGCAGTTTAACAGTTGTTGTCATTGCCCTGATCCCGACAGTTATTTATATATTCTCTGTTCAGCGTCTTTCTTCCAACGAAGGGATTGATACCGGCGCCACTATCGGTTCCTATGTTGGCTTGTTTTTTCTGGCAGCTGTTTTTACAGCTATTGGTATCTGCGCCAGCAGTTTTACCAGTAATCCTGTTATCGCATTCATCGCAGGCCTGATCGGTTGCGCATTATTGTATTACGGTTTCAGTGCCATCAGCCGTTTGCCTGCATTGGCCAATGGCGCTGATTATTATATGGAAATGATCGGGATCGACTTTCATTACCACAGCATCAGCCGCGGACTGATTGACACCCGTGACATAATTTATTTCCTGAGTGTCATCTTTTTATTTTTTGCCATTACCGGCCGTAAGCTTTTAAAACGATAGCCTCACCCCCTACCCCTCTCCCGGAGGGAGAGGGGGAATGAGCATAAACTATTATGAAAAAAATGATTCAAAAAATATTTGCTTCAAAATACTGGTGGCTGATGCTGCTGATTTTTTTATTTGGCATTAATTATCTCGCATCCGTCTTTCATGCACGGTTTGATCTTACCAGAGAAAAAAGATACACTCTTAGCCAGGTAACAAAGGACTTACTGAAGAATCTTGATTATGATGTACAGGTTGATGTTTTTCTGAAAGGAGAATTTCCTGCGGGGTTCAGAAAGCTGGCGAACAGTGTTGAAGAGTTTCTCCGGGAATGTAAAGAATATGGGAAAGGGAAATTAAAAGTAGTCTTTACTGATCCATTGAAAAACCTTGACGACTCAACCGCAGCTTACCTGATGGATTCTGTCAGGTATTTCTATGATATTCCCGCATATACTTTACAGGCACCAGGTAAAGTTGGGGACGAAATGAAGCAGAAGCTTGTATTGCCCGGGGCTGTAATTCATTATCGGGATACTACAATCGGGGTGAATTTGCTGAAAGGGATGAAGGCTTATGGAACGGAGCAGGAACAAATGGCAGAACTGTATAACGATGTTGAAGCAACCCTGGAGTATAAATTTGCCAGCGCCATTCAAAAAATTACTTCTATGAAAAAGCCCTTGGTTGGCTATGCCTTAGGGCACGGTGAGGGTTGGGGTTATAATGTAAATGACGCAGTTAAAACCCTTATTGCTGATTATAGATTCGATACGGTTAATATCAAAACAATCCCATTTATTCCTTCCGACTTTAATGCCCTGGTGATTCTTAAGCCGACACAACCTTTTAGCGACGCCGATAAGTTGAAACTGGATCAATATGTAATGCGGGGAGGAAAATTGTTTTTGATGATTGATAATATGTATGCCGAGTTTGACAGCTTGTATAATTCAAACGGGTTCGTAGCCTTTGACAGAGGATTAAACCTGGAAGATATTTTATTTAAATACGGGGTCAGGATCAATCAGAATCTGCTGCAGGATATGCAATGTGATAAATTGCCACAGGTAAGTGGCGACAAGGCGACAGGGCAGCAACAACGTTTAGTAGATTGGCCTTTTTTCCCGGTATTGAACGGCACCAATCATCTTATAAGCAAAAACCTGGATGGAATTCGTGCATTTTTCCCGAATACAATTGATACTATAAGATTGGATGGAATAAAAAAAACTTTCTTACTAAAGTCTTCATCAAATGCAAGAATTTTACCGGCACCGGCGATGATTAATTTTGAATTTATGCAGATTGCTCCTGATATAAGGCTGTTTAATGTACATGATGTTCCGGTTGCTGTTTTACTGGAAGGAAAATTTATTTCAATGTTCAAAAACAGGATTTCCAAAATACAGGCTGATACTTTGAATACAATGGGAGTGCCTTACATGGAAGCATGTGACAGGAATACCCAGGTAATCGTTGTTGCTGATGGTGATATTGCCATGAACCAATACAGCCAGCTTAACGGGCCCTTGCCCATGGGGATAAATTTGTTTACTCATTATACGTATGCCAACAAAGAATTTTATACAAATGCTTTGGAATATCTTGTAAACCCTTCAGGTATTATGGAAACAAGGTCAAAGAACTTTACACTCCGGTTGCTTGATCCCCAAAAAGTAAAAGAACAAAAAGCCACCTGGCAATTCATAAATATTGCAGTTCCCTTGCTGATCATTATTCTTTTTGGCATGATGTACCAACAGCTACGCAAACGAAAATATGCAGCATAAAAAACCGCAGCAACCGCTTTTACTATCTTTGTTTCCATTTTTAAACCGGATTAATGACATCTGATCAAACCACTTATCTCGTTTTCGGAATTGTTTTAGTACTGGCTCTTGTTTTTGACCTGGGTTTGCTCAGCAAAAAAAATAAAAAAATCAGTATCCGGCAGGCATTATACCAGACTTTTTTCTGGGTGGGCCTGGCACTGGCCTTTTTTGTTTTTATGTGGGTTGAGAGCGGGCAGACACTTGCCTTACAATATCTCAGTGGCTACCTGATGGAGTGGAGCCTGAGCATTGATAATATTTTTGTCTTCATTATTATCTTTTCAGCTTTTTCAGTTAAAGAAAAATATTATGGCCGGGTATTGCTTGCCGGCATCCTGATGGCTATTATCTTCCGGGTTTTATTTATTACTGTGGGTGTAGCATTAGTGCATCAGTTTGAATGGGTGCTTTATATTTTCGGGGCATTCCTTATCTATACAGGTTATAAAATGTTTACGGCGGGTGAAAACCAGGAGTTTAATCCACATGGAAGTAAGATATATCGTTTCTTGAAAAAATTTTTACCATTGGTACCTCATGATGGTGAGGGGAGATACATGATCCGGGAAAATAATAAGCCGGCCTATACCACTTTATTTGTTGTGGTCATCATGCTGGCAGCTATTGACCTTGTTTTTGCAATGGATTCCATTCCGGCGGTGATGGGAATCTCGAGGGATAAGATGGTGATCTACACTTCCAATATTTTTGCCGTGCTGGGACTCCGCTCACTTTTCTTTTTGCTTCGCGGCGCAGTAAGCCGGTTTGATTACCTGCAGCAGGGTATTGCTATTGTACTGGTATTTATCGGGCTTAAAATGCTGTGTGAATACTGGATCAATGATTGGATGAATAAAAATATCCAGGTTTTTATATCGCTTGGAGTGATTATGGTATGCGTTGCCGGGTCAATCTTTTATTCCATTTTTATAAAAAAGAAGGGGGTGCCGCCGGATGTGGTGGATAAAAGCGTTTAGCATTTCAGTTACCATTAATAACTTTTATAAAATTGAATTACAGGCTCAGTCATATCGCCGGCATTATTAATGCAGAAGCTATTATTGTTAATGATGCTGTGGTTGATCACTTATTGCTGGACAGCCGTAAAATTTATTCAGCCGCAACTTCTTTGTTTTTTGCATTGAAAGGCCAGCGAAGAGACGGACACCAGTTCATCCCGGAATTATATGAAAAGAATATCAGGAATTTTGTTGTCAGTGAAAAGATTGATACAACTAAATACCCGGAGGCAAATTTTCTTTTTGCAGATGATACACTAAAAGCCCTGCAGCAATTGGCGGCCTATCACAGAAAGCAATTTAACAGCTTGTCCCGCCCAGGCGGGATTCCTGTTATTGGTATTACAGGAAGCAACGGCAAGACTATTGTAAAAGAATGGCTCTACCATTTGCTGCATGAAGATTATAATATCGTTCGCAGTCCCAAAAGTTATAATTCACAGATTGGAGTTCCTCTAAGTGTGTGGCAGATGAGTGAGCAACACACACTGGCAATCCTTGAAGCCGGCATTTCCCAACAGGGGGAAATGGGAAGACTCCAGTCAATTATTCAGCCCACAATCGGCATCCTGACAAATATAGGAGAAGCACACAGTGAAGGATTTATTGATCAGGAACATAAATTCAGGGAAAAGCTGGCTCTTTTTAAAAACTGTGCTGTTGTAATAGGAAAGGAATTTGATTTTGAGAACCGGAAAGAATTTATTGAGTTGCTTGGAGAAGATATTAAAGTATTGACTTGGGGCTTTTCAAAACAAAATGAATTTATTGTCAGGGCGGTTGAAAAAAAAGATAGCACAACGGACATCACACTCATTCATCATTCAGGCGAAAAGAAAATTACTATTCCGTTCACCGATGATGCTTCAATAGAAAATGCGATCACCTGCTTTTGTGTTTTACTGTACCTAAGTATTGATGATGCTGTCATCAGGGATAGGATGAAAAAACTTCAGCCGGTAAACATGAGGCTGGAGATGAAAAATGGCATCAATAACTGCGTTATCATTAATGATAGTTACAGCGCCGATCTCAGTTCACTGGAAATTGCTTTGAATTTTCTGGATCAGCAAAGCGGAGTTTCAAAAAAAACAATTATTCTTTCTGATTTTTTACAAAGTGGCCTTCCTGATGAAGAACTATATGATCATATTTTATCGAGTCTTAAAAAACACAATGTTTCCCGACTCATCGGGATTGGCGAAAGAATCTCAGGAAACCTGCAATCGCTTTCGGGGAAACAGAACCAGGAATTAAGTGCAGAATTATTTGTTTCTACAGAAGACTTTATAAAACAATTCAGGTCTTCTCATTTCAAAGAGGAAATTATTTTGGTGAAAGGAGCCCGGCTTTTTGCTTTTGAGCAGATCGTTCAGTTGCTGGAACAAAAAGCACATCAAACCATTCTTGAAATCAATCTTAATGCTATTGTACACAACCTGAAAGAATATCAAAAGTTACTAATGCCAGCAACAAAAGTGATGGCGATGGTAAAGGCTTTTGCTTACGGTAGTGGAGGCGCAGAGATAGCAGGCATTCTTCAGTATTATAAAGTAGATTACCTGGGAGTGGCTTATGCTGATGAAGGAGTGGAACTTAGAAAAGCAGGGATCAGCCTTCCCATCATGGTAATGAACCCTGAAGAAAGTACATTCGAATCCATCATTGAACATAATCTTGAACCGGAAATTTATTCTTTTGATATTTTAAATTCATTCGATGCTTTTTTACAAAGGGAAGGACTCCGGCAATACCCGGTTCATATCGAGGTTGAAACAGGAATGAACAGGCTTGGTTTTGAAACCGGAAAAATAAAAGAACTGGCTGAGTACCTGCAAAAAGCTAATACTTTAAAAGTGCAAACAGTTTTTACTCACCTCGCAGCAAGCGAAGACCCGCAGCAGGATCCGTTTACTTTTATTCAACGTGATAAATTTATAAGTGCGGCAATACAATTGGAAAAAGGTATTGGTTATTCTGTTACTAAGCATCTGGGAAATTCGGCTGCAATTGTTCGCTACCCTGAACTGCAAATGGATATGGTTAGGTTAGGAATTGGCCTTTATGGAATAGATAGTACCCAAAGTGAACGATTGAATCTGCAGGCTGTTGCTTCTTTAAAATCAACTATTGCGCAGCTAAAATATTTGAAAGCCGGTGAATCGGTTAGTTACAACAGGAAAAGCATTGTAGAAAAAGATTCTGTCATTGCCACTATCCGCATTGGATATGCAGATGGCTATCCACGCAGGCTGGGGAATGGTGTGGGTAAAATTTGGGTGAAAGAGAAACTGGCTCCGGTGATCGGAGCAGTGTGTATGGATATGACGATGATTAATGTTACCGGCATTCCAGATGTACAGGAAGGAGACGAAGTGATCATTTTCGGGAAAGAATTACCGGTGCAGCAAATCGCAGAATGGGCCGAAACTATTCCTTACGAAATAATGACAGGAATTTCGCAGCGGGTTAAACGGGTATATTTTGAAGAATGATATGCTACAGGCTGCTCGCTTCACGCTACATGCTACACGCTGAAAGCTAAATGTTATTAGTCATAAATATTTTTTTAACTATAAAAAATAATCAAGTATGAAAAATTTTAAAGAATTACGTATCTGGCAAAAGGGAATGGATATTGCCATTAATAGCATTCAGGTGGTAAAAGATTTTTCCAAGGAAGAAAGATTCGGATTGTCATCACAGATTACGAGGTCAGCAATTTCAATTCCTTCAAATATAGCTGAAGGGAGTAGTCGTAGCAGCGAGAAGGAATATTCACGGTTTATTGAAATATCATTAGGTTCTTCTTATGAACTGGAAACACAGCTTTTAATTGCTCAACGAAGCCAGTTCGGGAATCAGGAGCTTGTAAAAAATGTATTGGCTGATGTAAACGATGAACAGAAAATGCTGATTGGCTTTGGCAAAAAACTTAACCAGTAGTTAAATCTGTTGTAAGGGCTTGAAGCATGTAGCGTGAAGCTTGCAGCTTTACTCTTTCTGACTATATTTGTTTTTAAATCGTCAAAGTGAAACTTAGAAATGTAATTTTTATTATAGCCCTGATTATTATTGTTGACCAGGCTCTCAAAATCTGGATTAAAACTTCTTTTCATTTTGGTGACACAGAGGTTTCCGGACTTTCCTGGTTCAAATTATATTTCATCGAGAATAAAGGAATGGCCTGGGGCTGGGAGTTTGGCGGTGAATGGGGAAAGATGCTTCTTACTTTGTTTCGGCTGGCTGCAGTAATATTTGGTACCTGGTATCTGGGAAAGATTGTCAGGCAAAAATATAATAAAGGTTTCATTGTTTGTGCTGCGTTGATCTATGCTGGTGCACTGGGTAACCTTATTGACAGTATGTTCTACGGTTTGATATTTGAAGAAAGCGGTTATAATCATATTGCAAAAATATTTCCCGGTCATGGCTATGCCGGATTCCTGCACGGCCGTGTAGTAGATATGCTGTATTTTCCGATTGTCAAATCGCATTTTCCCTCCTGGCTTCCATTTATAGGAGGTCGGGATTTTGAGTTTTTTAGTCCCATCTTTAATATAGCCGATGCATCAATATCAACAGGAGTCATTATTTTATTACTTTTTCAGAAACGTTTTTTTAAAAGACAACAGCCAAAAGAAGAACATCACACTGTGGAAACCAGTGCAGAGGTAAGTGATGAAATGCAGGTTTCATAAAATTGATAGCTGGCTGCTGAACAAGGCGGCTACTTCTTATAAAAAGAGTACGAAATAATCAGTTGTTTTGTTTCAATACACTTTTTTGTATTATAGTTCCGGCTAATTGCATACGAAGAATATAAATACCTGCAGGCAAAACTGAAGTATTTTCAAAAGTTAGCGGATTTACACCATTTATTAACTCAAAGGAATTTCTTTTTACTGTTTTTCCAAACTGGTCAATCAACTCTGCATAAGCTCTGCCATTGCGATCAGAGAAAACTTCAAACCCCAACTTATTATTAAAGGGGTTTATAACGGAGACAAAAGAAAAAATATCAGAATTTACCGATAGCCGGATGATCCTTGAATATTTAGATTGATTGATTTTATTTCTCATTTTTATCCGGTAGTAAGCCTTTCCTGAAAGAGCTACAGGATCAATAAAAGAATAGGTATTTATTTCAGCGTTATAATTGCTATAGCCGTTTAATAAAGCGATAGAATTGAAGTTAGTTCCGTCATAACTTTTCTCCACATCAAATTGAACGAGTTCATTTTCTCCTGATGTCGTCCACATTAATATAGCTCTGTCATTGTCTACGGAACCGGTAAACGACAGAAGGTCTGCATTGAGGGGAGCGCCGCAATCAATTACATCCATGGTTATTATATTACCTGCATCGGTAAACCTGCAATTTGCATCTGACAGGTTAGAAAGGGTAGTGGCAACCACCAGCCTGTACAGGTCACCATCATTAGCCATTGTTGTCTGGGATGCAGGAATGGTATAAGAGGTTACATATTCCCAGGCAGTTCCATTCCACACAGGAGAAGCCGGGCCTGCGGGGGCAGTAACATCTGTCCATGATGCGCCGCCATTGGTGCTTCGCTGCCATTTATAATAAACATAGTTGTTAAAAAAAGATCTTACGGTATCATATATTGTCAGAATATTACTGTCGCAAACGCTTGGATTCACCGAGGGAGAATATTTCATATTGGGCGAACAGGTAGAAACTGAAATGTCATCTAATGTCCAGTCATTGCCACCACCGCCGGGAGCATTATTAAAAAATTTTAATGTAAAACTTGTTTGTGAAGCGCCGGTGAGAAAAGTAAATCCTTTTTTGATCCATTGCCCTGTATATTTAATATTACCTGAAGTATAATAATCTATGCCATCAATATCAAAGGTCAGGTTAGGGTACACTCCGGATGAGTCTGAAACAGCAGTTGGAATATAGCCGGCGCCACCAGATGCGCCAACACCGTTGGAATCGCAACCACACTTAGAACAGATATTCCGCATCCAGCAGGAAATTTCATAATAAGTATTCGGGCATAATCCGGAAATAGTTTGTTGAAAAGAAGAGTCAATGCGATAAGCTGCGTTAATAACAAGCATATAACCTGCATTTGGGTTGGCTGCTGTGTCAGCAGCAGGGTTGCCGGCAGAGGGTGATGCGGCGCCGGTATGATCGCCAATAATATCCCATACCTGAAATACACGATGAGTAGGAGAAGAGGCGTCCGGCTTTGCCCAGGTATTTAATGTTGTATAGTTAGACTGGGTAGATGTATTATTTGCAATTCCATAAGAATAGTCATTGGGTGTGTTCACATCAAACACAGCGTATGTATATCCTACAGGAACATTAGCAGATGTTCCGCGGTTGCGGGGTTTACCACTGCTGAAAGTTCCGTTAGTTTCAGTACCAATGGCATTTGTACCTACAGTATTGGCGCAAATTCCATAGTTCTGGTAAACCCGTAAAATATTGGATGGAAAAGTAAAAGTTTGAATAGGATTACTTCCGTTTTTATAAGTAATATTCCCGCCTCCCGTACTTATGTTACTTCCGGTAGCAGCAGTTATTCGCACCATGAATGAAGCGATCATAATACAGGTACTGCCATAAAAAGATGGTTTATGCGTGCTGGTAACTCTTCCTCTTCTGAAAGCAGTAGCAGGCGATGCCGATGCCTTATAACCAAAATGAATAGTTATATTACTGCCGGTGATCCATCCGGGATCATCACCGTATGCATCAGTAAATTGTTTGTATATCTTTCCTTCATTGGTGAGTACACGGATGGTTCCGGCAATATAAGCAGTACCAGAGGGCACGGCATCCTGGTACCGGCAACTGTCATAAGTACCTGAGCGAACAACAAAGGATGCCCGGATCTCCAGGGTATCTCCTGTTTCACAAGTTCCCCCATTCAATCCTTTCGTGACATTGATATAACTTTTACCAAAGTCAACAGTTTGCGAAAAACAAACCTGTGCACTAAATATTAATAGTGTAAAAAGAAGAATGTACCGGAGTAAGCAGGTTGTCTGGGGTAGAGTTGTTTTCATAGACCGGATTTTCGGCATTCACAGGATCGGACTCAATTCTATAAAAGTATATGAATGAGCAGCTAAAATCAATAGGAATTTTTGTACTGGATCATACATCTTTTCCTGTGCGTTTTACCTGTAAAAACACTGTTGACGACGTATTTATTTCTATCTAATTTCAGGCGTTATAATCCTATTCCATGAAGAAACTGATTCAATATTTGTATTTAATTATCGTATTTCTGGTTACAGGCGTAAGAGTCAATGCGCAGGTAATAGATTCCACCAGTATTCTGTTTAACATAGATACAGTAGCAAAAAGCCTGGGCTACCCCTGGGAAATAACTTATGGGCCCGATGATTCATTATGGATTACTGAGGCAAGAGGTTACCGGGTTTTAAGAATGAGCTCAACAAGAACACAAGCCAATAAGAATTTAGCTCCCCAGCAAATATTGAAAATTTCTTTAGGAACCGGTGAAATTAATTTTAGCCGTTCCATTGGTACCTGGCCACAGGGCGGCATGCAGGGCTTAGCCATACATCCTGAATTTTATAGTGGCAAACCCTGGGTGTATTTAGCATATGTTTTTAAAACTGTTGGTACGCCTTGTCCTACCAGTCCGGGATCACCCTGTTTTTTTCGCACAAAGATCGTTCGCTGCCAATTTTATTTTGCAGGAGATGCCGGCAATCCTACCAGTGTACCACACAGGGATACACTGGTAATATTGGATACTGTAATATCTGATCTTCCCGGCAGCAATGATCATAATTCGGGAAGGATGGTGATCAGCCCGGTTAAAGAAGGCCCCGACAATACTTATAAATTATATTATACTATTGGCGATATGGGAGCCGGTCAGTTTAATAATGTTTCAAGAACTAACCGTGCACAAAATACAGATACCACTGAAGGCAAAGTTTTGCGATTGAATACAGAACCCGATGGAGATCCTTCCTATGGGGTTATTCATGATTATAATACCTGGCGGCAATGGATACCCAATGATAATCCTTTTAATCACAGTGTGGCAGCATTTAGTGCTCTTAAAACACCGGTTTACAGTTTTGGGCATCGAAATGCACAGGGATTAGTATGGGGAAATGTAAATAGTACATGGCGATTGTACAGTTCAGAGCATGGAGATAAATCAGACGATGAAATAAACAATATACAGCCAGGGGCTAATTATGGTTGGCCAAAAGTAGCAGGACTGGGCAGTGATAATAATTACTCCTCCCTGGATGCATTTCCCAATAATGATAACCTGGCATCGCAGCCGGTTAATTATGCTGAAAATACGTGGGCTACTACAAACAGCATGCAGCGGCCATTATTTGCCACATTCAATTGGGCGGCTTCGGCCATTCCTGCTGATGGTTCCAATATTTTTACCTGGGGCACTATTGCACCATCAAGCATAGATTTTTACAATGGAAATATACCCGGTTGGAAATACTCTTTACTGATTACTTCATTAAAATACGGGATGTACCGGGTGAAATTAAAATCAACAGGAGAATATGTTGACAGCGCCTCATCATCAAATACAGTCGATACATTTCCCCTGTTGCATGGCTGGAGAGTAAGAGATGTGGCAATAGATCCGGTTGCCAACAGCGGGGTTTTATGGGTAGTAATAGACAGTACCGGTTCCACATCAGGACCAACAGGAGGATTCAACGGCAGCAGTAATCCTACCAAAGACGGGGGAAAAGTATTAATGCTGACCTATAATTCACTGATCACACTTCCCATTAATAATAATCCTTTGACAGGCCCTCCTGTTGTAAAAGATCTTATACAAATATTTCCAAATCCGGTTATTAGTTCCTTATACATACATGGGAAGAAACAACTCCGCAAACCACTGCTGGTTCAACTTTATGATATTTATGGTCAAATGCTGAAAGAAGAAACCAGTTTCCGAAATGATTTTGCTGTAGATATTTCTTCCTTTAAACCGGGGATGTATATGCTGAAACTTTATAATGGTTATAACCTTGAAGTTCAGATAGAGAAATTCATAAAACAGTAAGTAGATTTTTCATAGTAGGTGAAAGAAATAAAAGCAAAGTCCCCCGTGAAACGGGGGACATTTGTTTTAGGGTTATAGCTCAAGGGTTTACTCGTAATTATTAAACCAATCCTTTCCTTCCGGTTCTATGTTTTTCGCAGGCTTTACTGATGAAACCCTGATCTTTTTTGAATAAGGATTCACCATGGGTAAAACCCGGACACGGGTTAATGTTCTTGTTTTGCCGGAAAGAATGGCTTTTAAAAAAGGAGACTGGCTTTGTGTTGTTTTGGGTGGTTCCTGTTTCAGTGCTTTTAACGGATAGGCCAAAAAGTAAAGAGATGACCTGGTATTACTTTTCATAGAGGTGGATTTAGCTGTTTCAGATGTTAAGATAGTATGCTGACAGTATTACTTGCAAATTTTAACGGATATAAAAAAGAAGAACCAGTAATTCTTCTTTTTTATAATGGGAGTTTTACGTTCCCCTCTCCATGAAATGGAGAGGGCAGGGGTGGGGAGATCAATCAATCTTACCACCATCTTAGCCGTATCGTTTTGAATGGTTTCAAAGTAATGAGGGCCAACTATTTCTTCCTGCTCCGAACAATAAAATCTGTTTGCGGGTTAAAACTCCAGCTTCCACACCTGGTTCTAATAAACATCATTCACTTCACCTCCGGCCATAT
>JAHEZF010000140.1 GCA_023251215.1 Sphingobacteriales bacterium
GGCGTTTTTTCATCTGATTTTCCCTGGTACTTGGCCTCAAAGTCAAAAAATTCTTTGTCGGAATGTGCTTTAACTTCCGTCAGAGGCAATACAATAATATTGCCTTTTGTTTTAAAAACACCCGCCGTAAACTCTTTTCCTTTTATCATTTCTTCTACCAGCACCTGGTCATCTTCCTTAAATGCTTTTTCAATGGCAATTCTCAGTTCTTCCGGGTCTTTATTCACTTTTGACATTCCTATACTCGATCCGCCGTTGTTGGGTTTTACAAAAACAGGGAATTTTAAATGCTGAAGGATCTCATCAGGATTTGTAAAATTATTTTTAAGCAGCAAGACCGATCTTGCAACTTTGATACCGGAAAAAGCTGCAACGGCTACGGCGTATCGTTTATTAAAAGTGATGGCTGAAGTAGCGGCATCACAACTAACATAGGGAATTTTTAATGTATCAAAATAACCCTGTAGTTTGCCATCCTCGCCGGGAGTGCCATGAATGCTTATAAACACGGCATCAAATTTTATCTTTTGATCTTTTACCTGGAGTGAAAAATCGTTTTTATCAATTTCTATTTTTTCCTGGTCAGACGTT
Organism: Sphingobacteriales bacterium; assembly: GCA_023251215.1. Lineage (GTDB taxonomy): Bacteria > Bacteroidota > Bacteroidia > Chitinophagales > Chitinophagaceae > JAHEZF01. The sequence continues at coordinate 592 of JAHEZF010000140.1, forward strand.
TCATAGAACCAGCCCCCGGGATTGATATCAATCCTGTAAACATTGAAGCGCTGCCTGTCCAGGTTGTTGTCAATGGTTACTGCACTCTTATAAGAAATTACCGCTTCGCCTGAAAAACCGCCGGTCACCAGGGCTATGTTCTTCTTCATGTGGTTTGATAGTGTGGTTTAACAACACAAATATTGAGGAAAAATTGCTTTGACTGAAATTTAGAATGCTAAAAAAGGCTTATTTCTCTACGGGGTAGCAAATGAAAGGTGAAGGCCGTTTCTCCTTCACCTTTTTACGACGGGACATATCACCCGCCACTCATTCGGCAGCGCAATGCTGCTTTATATATCCGGATATGCCCCAAGGTAAAAAAAAATTGTAACCTGGAAAATAATTTTATAACAGAATTTATGCACAGCAGAAGCACATTATTCAATATGCAATTTCGCTTTCTTTTCCATCAGTTCTTCCACAGTTTCCTTGTACATCTCGTCCGGTACACAACAATCCACAGGGCATACGGCAGCGCATTGTGGTTCCTCATGAAAGCCCTGGCATTCAGTGCATTTATTGGGAGTGATATAATAAATATCAACTGCTACGGGAGCATTCTTCTGATCAGCGTCCACAACAGTGCCATCTACTAAAGTATAGGGCCCTTTGACAGTTGTGCCATCTGCAATAGCCCACTCCACGCCGCCTTCATAAATAGCATTGTTAGGACATTCCGGTTCGCAGGCGCCACAGTTGATGCATTCTTCAGTGATCTTAATTGCCATAATGATTTAATTAACAGGTTCAGAATAACTTTGCCCGGCAAATATAAATTGGAGAGATGAATTTACAACAGCGTATTGATTTATTGGTAAGGCTGGGCGAATATATTTTATCAGATGACCCGCAATGGAAACAGGCAAAAGCAAAAGCCGGGCAGGAAAATGCATGGTTCATTCCCGAATTTATTGACCTGGCCGCCGGCAATATTGCCCGGTCCTTTTTACAAAGAGAGATTTTGATGAACTGGGCAGCAAAATATGAAATCCCTTCCGTCACTCAGAATCCAAAAATCAACGGTATTGTAATGGCGGGTAATATCCCTCTGGTTGGATTCCATGATCTTTTGGCTGTTTTTATTTCGGGACATAAAGCTCATATCAAACCTTCTTCGAAAGACGAAGTGCTGATCAAACATCTATGCGATAAATTAACCGGGTGGGATGAGGAAATCGCCGAAAGAATACAATTTACGGGGATGCTGAAAGGCTGCTACGCTTATATTGCCACAGGCAGTTATAATTCATCCCGGTATTTTGATTACTACTTTGGAAAATACCTCCATATTATCCGTCGCAACAGGACATCAGTAGCCATTCTTACAGGGAATGAGACGAATGAAGAGCTGGAAAAGCTGGCCGATGATGTGTTCCTGTACTTCGGATTGGGCTGTCGCAACGTCACTAAAATTTTTGTGCCGGTCAATTATGACTTCATTCCGCTGCTGAACGCTTTTAAGAAATACAATTACCTCGCCGACCACAATAAATACATAAACAATTATGACTATAACCTTGCCCTTCATATAATGAACAAAAAATACTACATGACCAATGGCTCGGTTATGCTGGTAGAAGAAGCCTCCCTGTTCTCCCCTGTCAGCCAGCTCAATTATGAATTTTATGACAATGAAAAGACAGTGGTAGAATTTTTAAGATCATCAGAAAGCATTCAGTGCATTGTTGGCAATCAACATGTCCCTTTCGGGCAGACACAGAGCCCCACAATTAGTGATTATGCCGACGGGGTGGATACTATGAAGTTTCTTGCCGGCCTGTAAAACTTGTCCTTTTCTTTCCCGGCAAATCATATTAATTTTACGGGACAAAAAAAGTACGAAGAGACTGGTAAATGATTTGTTAATTGATTTCGCCGGAGATTCAGGCTTGCCTGTTCTTTGTTATTTTGCATGATGAAGTTGAAGGATCAGCTTCTATAAACCCTTAAAAAATAAAATCAGAACATACTATGAAATGGAAACAACTTTTGCTGATCGTTGCTGTCAGCGCAGTATCAGCAGTAAGCAGTGTGTGGATCTATGGCAAATATGGCCATAAACAATCCGTCTTTACACAATCAAGCGAAGTTAAAGTACCTGCCAATTATTCCGGCTACCTGGACAATGTATCCAATGCCGGTGAACCGGTTGATTTTACCAAAGCTGCCAGTGCGGCTGTACCTGCAGTAGTGCATATCAAAACAAAAATTCCTGCAAAAAAAATAAGTAATGAACTTCCCCGCAACCGCAACAATATAGACGATTGGTTCAACCAGTTCTTCAATTTTGGTCCGCAGATACAACCGGAACAAAGAGCATCGGGAAGCGGTGTCATCATCAGCGATGATGGTTATATCGTTACCAACAACCACGTTGTTTCAGACGGCGCACAGGGTGTGGCCGATGAAATTACTGTTACACTTAATAGTAAGAAAACTTTCAAAGCAAAAGTAATAGGCAGAGACCCCAGCACTGATATTGCCGTATTAAAAATTGACGGCACAGGATTTCCCTTTTTGCTTTACGGCAATTCGGATAATGTAAAACTGGGGCAATGGGTACTTGCCATTGGTTATCCGCTTTCTCTCGAAACAACGGTTACAGCCGGTATTGTTAGCGCCAAAGGAAGAAATATCGGTATCAACAGCCGCCAGAGCCAGACACCTATTGAATCATTTATCCAAACAGATGCTGCGGTAAATCAGGGCAACAGCGGCGGCGCATTGATAAATACCGATGGGCAAATGATCGGTATCAATTCAGCAATTCTGGCCCCCAGCGGTACTTATGCAGGTTATTCATTTGCCATACCTGTAAACCTGGTCAAGAAGATCGTAAATGACCTGATCAAATTCGGCGATGTGAAAAGACCTTACCTCGGAATCGTGGTAGCCGAAGATAAGTTTGATGCAGGAGATGGCGCCCATATCGGTCAGGTAGCAAAGGACGGCGCCGCTGCAGAGATCGGCTTGCAGAAAGGCGATATCATTACAAAGATCAATGATGCCAATATCAGTTCATGGGCCGAATTACAGGGAACAGTTGCTTCTTATAATACAGGCGACAAAGTGAAGATCACTTATAAAAGAGACAATAAAGAATATACAGCTATCGCTACACTTAAAAGCAAAGTGGGAACAATGGATGAAATTGCTACTACCAGTTTAGGCGATAAGTTAGGCGCCCAGTTAGAAACCCTTGATAAGAAAAAGGCACAGCAATACGGTATTGATGGAGGAGTCGTAGTTAGAAAAATAAAAGAAGGCGGTCCTTTCAGCCGAACCAGGATGCAGGATGGTTTTATTATTACAAGTGTTGACGGACAGGATGTGACCAGCATCGAGGAACTGACCAGGGTACTGGTACAGTTAGATGGAACTATCAAACTGGAAGGAATTTATCCCGGCTACGATGGCACATATACTTATCCTCTGAATCTTGATGATGAATAATAATTAATTTTTTTATTAACAGAAAGAGGCTGTCTTCAAAAGTCAATTTTTGCCGGTAAGGCGATAAGAAAAAATGATTATTAATCAATACTTCCCGTCTTTCCGTCTTCCCGACGAACATGCAATTGAATTCAATGAAAAATACCTTTTGTGATTATGATTTTATTGAACCCCCGTCCGTACCGGCACGGGCGGGCCTGCGGGGTTCCCTTATGCTTCTTTTACTTGCCCCGAATTACATACGGGGTTATTCAAATTGAATCCCTGCCCGTCCGGTCAGGCGGGCCTTCGGGATTATTGACATTTTCACTTATCAATCGGGTAATTCCGATACCTTAAACCACGAAGTGGTTCAATTTGAATAACACCACATAAGATGTGGTGATAATATACCAGACGATCGAACAACCCCAACGGGGTTGAAAATATTCTTCGGGATTGAATTATCGTTACGAAAATAAAAAACAGATCACCGCACTCAATTCCATTAATCTAAAGAAACGTTTTATACGATTATATGCTGAATAGCATCGAGGAAATCTTTCCGTTTGCGTTGTGATACTTCGAGTGCTTTACTGTCTTCCATAATAACATAACCGCCATCATTCCGTTGAAATTCTTTTACCCGGTTCAGGTTGATAAGATAATGGTGATGGATGCGCAAAAAATTATTGCCGCTCAATTGCGTTTCAAATTCACCAAGCGTTTTGGAAGATACCAGTTTATGTCCCCCGGTCAAATACAGGTGTGTATAATTAGCATTGGCTTCGCAATACATAATGTCAGCAAAAGAGATGAATATAATTTTATCCGACATCGCAATTGCAATTTTTTGCTCTAATCCCTGCGAACGGTTGTTTAATAATTTATTCAGTTGCTCCAGTTGTGCGGTCAGTGGGTTTTGTTCTTTTATTGTATCGTTCTTTATTTTTTCTATTACGGTTATTACATCTTCTTCGCCGATCGGCTTCAGCAGGTAATCCACAGCGCTGAGACGAAAAGCTTCTACCGCATACGCATCATAAGCAGTAACAAATACAACTCTGAATGTTGGATTGGTAAAACTTCTAACGAGGTCAATACCCGTCATGCCCGGCATTTCAATATCTAAAAAAACGAGGTCGGGCTGATGTTGCTTTATCAACTTTATTCCT
>JAHEZF010000014.1 GCA_023251215.1 Sphingobacteriales bacterium
TATCGGCTTGTCGCTTGATCAGCGTATTTTAGGTTGTGGCAACATTGCCCGGGAAAAAATGAGTAAAGCAGAAACATTTGCAGGCATCACTTTTGACAGACCTTTTTTTGCAAAAGATCCTGACGAACCTTCCCCGATAAAAGATGAAGAACTTCATTTCCGTCATTTCTGTAATACAATCTTTCATATCGTTCAGGTAGCCGGCAGAATCGTAAACCCCATAGTAGATCCATGGAAAAAAATTGTTATCGGCAGTGATTTTGATGGTCTCATTGATGCCGTTGATTTCTGTATTACGGCCGAACAATACAGGAATATTGAAGTATGGATGAAAGAAAAACTTCCGGCGTTGGCCCTGGAAGCCGGTATCGAATTACCGTCTGACATTGATAAGATCAGTAACGATTTGTTATATAACAATGCTAATTTCTTTTTGCAGAAATATTATTCTGCAAACTCCTTTCCGGGTCAATGAGTTAACTTTGCCGGATTATGAAAAATGTGCTGAAGAATATCCGGACACTAACAAAACAAAACCTCGAAGATTACTTTGAAATTCTCGGCGACGAAAAATTCCGCGCAAAACAAGTATATGAATGGCTCTGGCTGAAACCCGTTCAAAGTTTTGATGCCATGACCAACCTGAGCAAAGAGCTTCGTAATAAATTGAAAGAAGATTTTTTGTTGCCGGGTTTAACCATAGATGCTACTCAATTTTCAGAAGATGGAACTATAAAAACACGATTCAAAACACACGAAGGACATTTAGTAGAAGGAGTGTTGATACCAACCAAATCAAGATATACCGCCTGTGTTTCTTCACAGATAGGATGTTCTCTCAGTTGTAAATTTTGCGCTACCGGTTATATGGACAAAAAAAGAAACCTAAGTTTTGATGAAATATATGATGAAGTAGTTATTATCAACCAGCAGTGTGAAAAAATACATGGAAAGAAACTGACCAATATTGTTTTTATGGGAATGGGTGAGCCTTTGCTGAATTATAAAAACGTTCTGAGAGCTATCGAACGCATCACTTCGCCTGACGGCCTGGGCATGAGCCCAAGGCGGATCATCGTTTCCACAGCCGGGGTTGCCAAACAGATAAAACAATTGGGTGATGACAAGGTAAAATTTAAACTGGCTTTATCACTTCACGCAGCAAACGACAGGAAGCGGCATGAGATCATGCCCATCAATGATACCAACAATATTAAATCGCTGGTAGATGCTTTGAATTATTTTTATAAGGAGACCAAAAACGAGATCACATTTGAATACATCCTTTTCAAAGATTTTAATGACTCATTAAAAGATGCTGATGAACTGATAAAACTTTATCGCCAGGTTCCGGTTGACCTGGTAAACATCATTGAATACAATCCCATTGATTTTGCAAAATTTGAAAAGCCAGAGGAAGAAAAGATTGAAGCTTTTATAAATTACCTGGAAAAGCACCGGATAAATGTCCGCCTTCGCAGAAGCCGTGGTAAAGATATTGATGCGGCTTGCGGGCAGTTAGCGAATAAAAATTAATGCTTCGGTGGATAAATCCGCCTCCGCAAAAGCAGAGGTAAAGACATAGATACAGCCTGTGGGCAACTGGCTAATAAAGACAGTCATTAGCATTTAATACCCGGTTATTCCTGTTTTTTTCCTTCTACGAAAAAATTCTTAGTATTGGTTAAACCAACCCTTTTTTATGCTGTCTGTAATTTGATCAATTTATTAATAAACAAGCCCTGCCGGAAGGTTTTATTCAAAACCAGCGTCTAAAATCAAAACATTTACAATCATGAAAAAGATAATTTTATTCCTGCTGGTTCTTTCAGCAGCCGTTGCCGTTAATGCCCAGGATATGAAACATCGCATGCATCCTGGCATGAGAAAGCATCATGAAATGATGATGAAGCAACTAAAATTAAGTGAAGATCAGAAAACAAAATTCCATTCACTAAACGAAGATTTCCGGAAACAATTAATGGATCTGAAAAAGAACGAGGATATTACAGTGAGGGAATTGAAAAACCGAATGAAAACATTGCACAAAGATCATAAAGAAAAAATAATGGGATTGCTGACTGTCGATCAGAAAGCAAAAATAGAAAAAATGAAAGCTGAACATAAAGCCATGCAGGAAATAGACGCAAAGGCAAGACTGGAAAAAATGAAGATCAGTCTCAGCCTCACAAATGAACAGGCGGACAAGATAAACAAGAACCGCCTGGAAATGGCTGAGAAAATGAAAGCCCTTCGGGAAGATGATAAAATGGATATGGAAAAGAAAAGAGAACAAATGAAAGAACTTATGAAACAACAGAAAGAAAAAATGAAATCCATCCTGACAGCGGAACAATTTGAAAAAATACAGGAATTCAGGCCTCCAAAACCACCAAAAAGAGAAGTAATGTAGTTTTATCCGTTCTTTAAGGAAACCCGGCTCCGTTCTGACGGAGCTTTTTTTACCCAATGCCCCTGCCTCATTGCTTATCTTTGTCGTTCCTTACTGTTGTAAAACAGAAAACTACTTCACATGAAAAAGAAATCAACCCAGTTCGACAAGTTTATCAAACGGAAAAATAACGCTGCCATCAAAGAACAATTCAAACAGGAAAAAAGAAAATGGAAGAAAGAGAGGGAAGATTTTTTTGAGAAGAAACGTAATGAGTCAGGAGTCAGGAGTCAGGAGTCGGGAGTGAGGAATGTCCCTATAACCAGTAATCAGCGACCAGCAACCAGCAACCAGCTCATGCCTTTAAACAAATTCATTGCCCATGCCGGAGTATGCGGCAGAAGGGAAGCGGCAGAAATAGTAAAACGTGGACTGGTAAAAGTAAATGGTGAATCAGTGACTGAACCGGGACATAAAGTATCTTCAAAAGATGAGGTGAGAGTTAATGGAAAAAAAGTTTTCCTTGCCAAAAACCTTGTCTATATTTTATTAAACAAGCCCAAAGACTATATTACTACCACCGATGATCCGCAGGGAAGAAAAACCGTGTTGGATATTATTGGCCGGGCTACAAATGAAAGAGTTTACCCTGTAGGAAGACTTGATAGAAACACTGCAGGTGTGTTGTTATTAACAAACGATGGAGAACTGGCCCAAAAGTTAACTCACCCCAGCAACGAAGTGAAAAAAGTTTATCATGTTACATTGAATAAGCCCCTGGAGAAAAAAGATTTTGACCAGATACTTAAAGGTGTTCCCCTGGAAGATGGTCTGGCCGGTGTTGATGTGCTGGCTTATGCAGATAGTAAAGATAAAACGCAAATTGGAGTAGAGATACACAGTGGCCGCAACCGTATTGTACGCCGCATATTTGAACAGCTGGGCTATGATGTAAAAAACCTGGACCGTGTGATATTTGCGGGGCTGACAAAGAAAAATATTGAAAGAGGTAAATGGCGTTTTTTAAAAGAGAAAGAAGTAAGAGATTTGAAATTTTTTGGAAAGGGACACCGCTGATTAAAGGATTTCACTGATGAAATTTGAAGAATTAATCGTTTATGAAAATGGTGATTTTATTGCATTAAATAAACCTGCGGGTTTATTGTCCATTCCCGGCAGGGAGGGAAAAGAAATATCATTAAAAAAAATATTGCTGGAAAAATACGGGCAGATATTTACCGTACACAGGTTAGATAAAGACACCAGCGGCCTGATCGTTTTTGCAAAAAACGAAGCGGCACATAAGAGTCTTTCACTGCAATTTGAACGGCGGGAAACAAAAAAGATTTACCTCGGATTGGTAATTGGCTCTCCGGCTGATAAAAAAGCAAGTATTAATTCAGCAATTGCAGAACATCCCGTTCATAAAGGAATGATGGTCATTAACTCTAAAGGCGAAGAGTCGTTGACAGATTATGAGGTGCTGGAAGATTTTGGAATTTACTCCTGGTTACAGTTTCAGCTACATACCGGACGAACACACCAGATACGGGTGCACATGAAACACATTGACCACCCTGTTGTTTGTGATGAGCTATATGGAGACGGCAAACCTTTTTTTATTTCTTCCATAAAAAATAAATACAAGCTTTCTAAAAATGAGGAAGCAGAAAAACCGATATTAAGCAGGCTGGCTCTTCACTCCTGCCAACTTGGATTTACTGACGTATCCGGATTACCTGTTGAGCTTACCGCACCATTACCCAAAGACCTGAGAGCAACATTACAGCAACTAAAAAAAAGAAAAAATGGAATATAAAGTTATTCTTTTATCAATATAGAATAATCAATCGGGGAATTTTTTTTGAGCATGGCAGAAACGCCACAATATTTTTCGAGCGAAAGATCAATGGCCTTTTTCACTTTGTCCCTGTTCCCATTTGCAGTTTTTACTTTATAAGTAAGATGTATCTCCTTAAATACCTTCGGGTTCTCTTCAGTTTGTGTGGTTTCAGCGTCAATTTCAAGATCAGAAAAATGAACCCTCATTTTTGTAAGTATATCCACCACATCAATGCCCGAGCATCCGGCCAGGCCGGAAAGCAACAGCGATTTGGGACTGATACCATGTTGCCGGCTGCCGTCAATATCTATTGAATTGTGATCCTGGTAGCTGGTAAAACGGTGTTCTTTTTTCCAGATTGTTGTGGTCTTCATAACTGATGTTTTTTATTCGGCTGGATATTTTCTAAAGTCCAGGTGATCTGTTTTTCAAAATTAAACTTTCGTTCATTGCAGTTTTGTTTGCTGCAGATCTTGCAGGAAAAAGGAAGGCATCCGTCGCAGTGAACAAAAAGTTCCAGCGATTCACCAAATTCCTTACGTATCAGAGTGGCCAAAGCTTCAATTTCTCCGTGTGCTTCATGGACATTCAGGTACCAGGGTACTGTCAAATGGCAATCAAGGTGCAGAATGGCACCATATTTTATGACTCTTAAATTATGGAGGTCAACCCAGTTTTCGCGGCGATTTTTATTCAGAACAATAACCATTTTCCCGATCAATTCTTTATCTGCCTCGTCCATAATACCGGCAATTGATTTTCGTAAAATGCTGTATCCCGTAAAAATGATTAATGCTCCAAACCCAAGGGCTACTGCACCGTCAATCCATTTTTGACCGGTGATGGATAATAAAACAAGGCCAACAATAATCCCAAGTGTTGAATATGTATCACTTTGCAAATGCTTGCCGCTCGCAATCAAAGCAGGCGAATTATTTTTTCTGCCGGTTCGAAGACAAAAAAATCCGACAATATAATTTACAACTGCTGCGGCAGTAACCAGCCATATGCCAAAATTGAGCTGGCGCAATTCGACAGGATAAACAAGATGCTGGATCGCCTTATAAATAATGATAACGCCGGCAGAAGTGATCATGGTTCCTTCCACCGCCGCCGAAATAAATTCAGCTTTGCCATGACCATAAGGATGGTTCCTGTCTCTTGGTATAGCAGCTACATACAGACTATATAAACCGATAAAACCGGCTGCAACATTCACAATACTTTCCAGCGCATCAGTAAGAATGGAAACAGAATGTGTGGAATAATAAGCAATCAGCTTTACCGCAAGCAACAGTACAGATATGATGGCTACCCATTTCTGAACTCTGAGATTTTGTTGTGCGGTGTTCAACGGGAGAAAAATTTTCCATTGAAGGTAAACAATAAATGTGTTTTTGAAAGGAGATAAGCGGAACGGTCAGCGAAACCAGCCTGCAATAAATTTTGCGAAGCGATAATAAAATTCCTTATTCAAAAGCTGTGAATCTTTCATTGCCTTATAAGTCAGAAAAAGACCAACCGGTACCAACACAAAAGTTGACAGCCACATACCTGCAAATGGACTCATGGTATTTTCTTTAGCAAATTTTTCTCCGGTAGTGGTAGAAAAATAAAAGACCATAAAAAATATTATTGCAAAAATCATAGGAGTGCCCAGGCCTCCTTTGCGAATTATGGACCCCAGTGGTGCACCAATGAGGAACAACACAAGGCAGGCCAGGGAAAGAGCTATTTTCCGATGCCATTCAATCAGGTGTTTGCGCAGGTTTCTTTCTCTTTCTTTCATTGTGTTTACAAGCGAACTGAGTTCTAAACGTAAAGAACTGATTAATCCTTTTGCTTTCAGGTTGACACTTGCCCTAACAGAATCGGGCAGTAGTTCATTAAAGTTTTTTGCCGTCATTACAGGATTATCGGTTTGTTTTGCCCAGGCCGTGTCAACATATTTAATAAAATGAAAAGGACCCAATATGTCTCGTTCCATTTGAAGCTGCACCTGGCGGTTTTCTTTTTTAATTGAATCAATCGCTTTTTCCAGTTGCCGCATACTATACATCTTTTCATTATTCTTATTTACACTATCTGCCGTTCGGTTAAACTGAAAAGAGCTGAGATCAAATTGCTTTTTATACTCTCTAAAATTAATACGGATGTACTCAGTACCGCTTGTACTGCTTCCTCTTTCCTGGTACCGCCATCCGTCCTTTAAATTAAATTCAAGAAATCGTTTATCCTCTGTAACTCTCATAATGCCCCTTTGGGCAATAATGAAATTATCCTGCAGCTGGTTACCCTGTTCATACACAATTACATCTCTTATTACACTGTCATTGGCTTCCTTCTTTCCTATTTTGATGGCAAACCCATTTATCTTATCATAGAAAACACCTTCTTTCAGATCAAACGCAGGTTTTGCATAAACAATATCCGCCAATAACGTCCTTGATTTTAAGTTCGCTACAGGGATGATATAATTGGAAAATAAAAAAGCAATGCCGCAAATAAAAAGAGTAACAAAGAATAATGGCCGCATAAAGCGAAGCAGGGAAATGCCGGCGGATTTTATGGCCACCAGTTCAAAACTCTCACCAAGGTTGCCAAAAGTCATGATTGATGAAAGTAAAATAGCCAGCGGTAATGCCAGTGGCACCAGTACTGCGCTTTGGTACCAGATAAACTCAAAGATGACATTGGTGCCCAGCCCTTTGCCCACAAAATCATCAATATACAACCAGAAAAACTGCATGACCAGTACCAGCAACGTAATAAAAAATGTTGCAATAAATGGCCCGATAAAGGCTTTAACAATGAGCTTATCTAATTTTCTGAACATATACCGCTCCGCCTGCTGCAGAGAGTTATTTTTGATGAATGAAGAATCAGTCAAAAATACAGCTTTCATCTTTCGAGATGGAATTGATGACGAATGCTAATTGGATTTTAACAAAGAACAGAATTCTTCACAAAGCCCGGTATCTGTTGGAAGGTATTCAGGCAGAACAACAGGACATGCTGGACCTGTATAAACAACATCTGCCGGTCGAAGTATTAAAAACGTCTCCAAAAATTTCAAAGGGTGAGAACTACAAGGGCCTGCCCTACCTGATACTGGATAATCCCAGGTGTTTTGATAAGGAAAAAATACTCGCCGTTCGCACTATGTTCTGGTGGGGTAATTTTTTCAGCGTTACCCTTCATTTATCCGGGAGTTATAAAAAAATGTTTGAAGAAAAAATCATTGCTTCATACAAAACATTAAAAGAAAACAACTTTTCCTTATGTAATCATAATAAAGAATGGGAACATCATTTTGAAAAAAACAATTATATACCGCTTGGTAAGTTGCGAAAGGCTGAATTTGAAAACCGGGTTCGTAAAAATTCTTTTGTTAAGCTGGCAAAAAAGATGCCCTTACAGAATTGGACTAATGCACAAAGTATGCTGTCCGGATATTTCAGGCAGGTAATTGAAATATTGGTAGCTTAATTGCCGAGGCGATGAAAGAGTTCTTTTACCTGGTAATCCCAAAGCCGGGTTTGATCTTTGATATCTTTTTTTTCGGCAAAATCCTTAATCACCAGTATGGTTTGATTGGTAATTTCTGATTTTTCAATTTTAAATTCAAAGTATTCTTCTTTGGGTGCGGTAACCCAATGAAACCGGATTAATTTATCAGCTTCCCTTTCCACTACTTCAGCTTTTTCATATGCTCCATTCCAGCCGAAATAAAAAATATTGTCCCTTTCATCCACTTTTTCTGCAAACCATTCACCTAAACCTGCTGGGGTGGAAAGAAATTCGTATAAAATTGAAGGCGAACAGCGAACCGGGAACTCTAACGTGTATAATTGTTTACTCATCTTGAATATGTCAAAAGAAACAGGTGACCTCTGCAATAATAGAGAATTAATGATTGCTATAAAAAACATTTTACGGGTTATTTTCCCCCTGTTTTGAAGGGATAAACCTCTAGTAGAAAATAAATGTTGTAATAAAGCGTTAAATTAATAACCAAATTTTTTTTGGCACATACAGGCTATTTAGCTAAATTGCCTTGAAGTTCAATACTTTCTGAAATATAAAGGACACTTGGTGGGTATTTTTTAGGTATAAGGTAGAATCAATACTTTAATTCTTTAACCCTTAAAATACACCATTAAAACCCATACCTATGAGCATGAGACAATTGAAGATCACGAAGTCTATTACGAATCGTGAATCGCAAAGTTTAGAGAAATACCTCCAGGAGATTGGCAAAGTCGAGCTTATTTCCCCCGAAGAAGAAGTCAAATTAGCCAACCTCATCAAACAAGGTGACCAGGCAGCGTTGGATCGTTTAACCAAGGCAAATCTTCGTTTTGTGGTTTCTGTAGCCAAGCAGTACCAGAACCAGGGTTTATCGTTACCCGACCTCATCAATGAAGGAAACCTTGGATTGATAAAGGCTGCCCAGCGTTTTGACGAGACCCGTGGTTTCAAATTCATCTCCTATGCAGTCTGGTGGATACGCCAAAGCATATTACAGTCCCTGGCCGAACAATCCCGGATTGTCCGTCTGCCTCTAAATAAAGTAGGCTTAACAAACCGTATTCAAAAAGCCTATTCTCTGCTGGAACAACAGTTCGAGAGAGAACCATCGGCCGAAGAACTTGCTGATGTCCTGGATATGGACCTTGAAGAAGTATCAGCATCACTGAGCATTTCTTCCCGCCACGTAAGTATGGACACTCCCCTGGCCGAAGGTGAAGAAAACACTTTATTGGATGTGATGGAAAACCCAAATGCAGAAAAAACCGATGCCAACCTTGACCACAAAGAATCTCTGAAAACAGAGATTGACCGTTCGCTCAAGGCATTGACCGAAAGGCAAAAGGAGGTGATCTGCTTTTTCTTTGGAATCGGAGTTGACCATCCCATGAGCCTGGAAGATATTGGTGAAAAATTCAACCTGACCCGTGAAAGGGTTCGCCAGATCAAAGACAAGGCCATTACCAAATTAAGAGCTACCAATCGTTGTAAACTTTTAAGAACCTATTTAGGCGCATGATTTAATCTATACACTACTTATCTTTGCAGCTCTGAAAAGTGAACATCATACTATGTTCACTTTTTCATTTAGTGAAAAGCTTTGTGAATTATGTTTCAAAATCTCTCCGAAAAACTGGAAACCGCCTTTAAGAATCTTAAAGGCCAGGGCCGGGTAACTGAACTTAACATTGCTTCTACTTTAAAAGACATCCGCCGTGCCTTAGTGGATGCCGATGTGAATTATAAAATAGCTAAGGAATTTACTGATGCAGTAAAGGATAAAGCCATTGGGGAAAAAGTGATCAATGCTATTTCACCCGCCCAGTTGATGGTAAAAATTGTAAAAGATGAATTAGCTGAGTTGATGGGTGGGCAGGAAAGTGCTTTTAATGCAAAAGGAAGTCCTGCAGTTATCCTGATTGCTGGTTTACAAGGTAGCGGTAAAACAACTTTTTGTGGTAAGCTGGCTAATTACCTGAAAATAAAGAAAGGCCTCTCCCCCATGCTGGTTGCAGCAGATATTTACCGTCCCGCTGCTATGGAGCAATTGAAAATATTGGGAGAGCAGATCGGTATAGACGTACATATTGAAGAAGAAAATAAAGACGTTGCTGACATTGCAAAGAATGCTGTCAAAGAAGCGAGGAGTAAAAACAAAAATGTACTCATTATAGACACAGCAGGCCGCCTGGCTATTGATGAAGCGATGATGAATGAAGTGGCTAATATTAAAAATGCCATCAACCCGCAGGAAATTTTATTTGTAGTGGACAGTATGACAGGGCAGGATGCTGTGAAAACAGCAAAGGCATTCAATGATCGTTTAGACTTTACGGGGGTTGTTCTTACCAAATTAGATGGCGATACCAGGGGCGGTGCGGCACTTTCCATTAAATACACCGTAAACAAGCCAATCAAATTTACCAGTAATGGAGAAAAGATGGACACATTGGATGTGTTTTATCCCGAAAGGATGGCGCAACGTATTCTTGGCATGGGTGATATTACTACCCTTGTTGAAAAAGCACAGGAACAATTTGATGAAGAACAGGCAAAAAAACTGGAAAGCAAGATCCGCAAGAACAAGTTTGATTTTACCGATTTTAAAGCCCAATTGGAACAGGTAAAGAAAATGGGAAATATGAAGGACCTACTCGGTCTGATTCCCGGGATGGGCAAACAAATGAAGAATTTGGATATCAATGATGATTCTTTTAAAGGCATTGAAGCCATGATCAATTCCATGACACCTGTAGAAAGAGCCGATCCCGATTTAATTGATAATAGCCGGAAAAAACGCATTGCAAAAGGCAGCGGCAAAGACATCCAGGAAGTGAACAATTTTATGAAGCAGTTTGAACAAATGAAAGGAATGATGAAGAATATGAACAAAATGCCCATGGGAAGAATGATGCCGGGGATGAAGAAGTAGGGAATAATGAACAGATGAACAGGGAATATTGAATGATGAACTTATTGCCAGTTAAGCAAATAGCATCTGGCAAGTAGTGAGTAACCCCAATTCTTACATTCTTAATTCCCCGCCTGATCCCATAGCTGTCTGGTGATTCAGTCGGGCAGGCTTGTTCGATATGCGAAATTCAAAATCCCCTTTGGCATTTTACTCTTTGCCCCCTATATTTGCAATCCGGTATCTACCGCGGAATTAACAATTATTGTTTAACGCCTTTAAATGTCTATTTAAAATGGCAGCCAAAATCCGTCTTCAACGACATGGGTCTAAAAAAAGACCCTTCTATTTCATTGTAATTGCTGACTCCCGCAGCCCCCGTGATGGGAAATTCATCCAGAAATTAGGTACATACAATCCACTGACTGTTCCGGCTACTATTCAACTTGACCGGCAAAGAGCTTTGGATTGGCTAAACAAAGGCGCTACACCCACCGACACTGTTCGCCGCATCCTCAGTTTTAAGGGAGTACTGTACCTGAAACACCTGCTTCGTGGTGTGAAACTGGGATTGTTTGATGATGCAACAGCAATGGAAAAATTCACCAAATGGACCGCTGAGCATGATGCCCAGATAAAAAAACGCCAGGAAGATTCTTACCGCAACAAAAGAGCCAGACGCCCGATGCCGGATCGCAGACCTGAAAGAAAGACTGAAGGTGAAAGTGGTGGTGAAGGATAATATTATTTTGCCAAAATTAACTGAAGGGAGGTGACAATATATTGTCACCTTTTTTATTTAAAAAAGTTGAACTTTTGCTCCAATAACTATGGCAAACTATTTACGATTAGGAAAATTAGTAGCGGCCCACGGCCTGAAAGGGGAACTGTTGCTAAAACATACACTGGGGAAAAAAACTGCATTAAAAGGTTTGGAGGCAATTTTTATTGAAGACAAAAAAAAGTCTTTTCTCCCCTGGTTTATAGAGTCAGCCAAAATAAAAAGCGAAAAAGAAATTTATCTGAAACTGCAAGGAATCAATTCAAGAGAAGCAGCCATTAAACTGATACAAAAAGAAATATGGTTAGATGAAACTGATTTTAAAAAATTCGCATCCAAAAAAGCACCTTCCGGTTTACTTGGTTACAGCATTATTAATAATACCGAACCTCTTGGTGAAATACTGGAACTAATTGAGCAGCCGCATCAATTGATTTGCCGGCTGGAAATAAAAGGAAAGGAAGTATTAATACCTCTTCATGAAGGTTCATTACAAAAAGTGAATCATAAAAAGAAAGAAGTGATTGTGGTATTACCAGACGGGCTGCTCGAAATTTATCTTTAATACTTTTGTGAATAATGCCTGAACCGCTTCATCATATTGCTCATTTCGACCTCGATTCCTTTTTTGTTTCTGTGGAAATAAGAAACAATCCCTCATTAAAAGGAAAGCCCGTACTGGTGGGCGGTTATGAAAGAGGCGTGGTGGCAGCCTGCAGCTATGAAGCAAGAAAGTTTGGCATTCATTCCGCCATGCCTATGAAAAAAGCCATGCAGCTATGCCCGCAGGCTATAGTTACCAGTGCCAGCCGCGACCAGTACAGCAAATATTCAAGATGGGTAACAGAAATCATTGCTTCAAAAGTCCCGCTATTTGAAAAAGCCAGTATTGATGAATTTTATATTGACCTGACTGGCATGGATAAATTTTTTGGCGCCAGTAAATACGCAAAAGAATTACGTCAGCTTATTATTGATGAAACGGGATTACCAATCTCCTGCGGATTGGCGTCTGCAAGATTCATCAGTAAAATGGCCACCAACGAAGCAAAGCCAAATGGATTTTTAGAAATTCCTCATGGAAAAGAAATAGAATTCCTCTGGCCGCTGGGCATTGAAAAAATAAATGGCGTAGGAAAACAAACGGAGCAGCAACTGAAAAATTATGGCATTTATACCATTGAAGATATTGCTAAAACTCCTTTGGAGCTGCTTGAGAGATATGTTGGTAAATGGGGCGAATCATTATGGCGTAAATCGCAGGGCATTGGCAGCACAGAAATAGTAACAGACTGGGAGCAAAAAAGTATGAGCCATGAGAATACTTTTGACGCTGATTATACTGACATTAAATTTCTGCACAGTGAATTAGTTCGCTTAACGGAGAAAACAGCTTACTCCTTACGTGAAGATGAAAAGATGGCCGGTTGTGTTACAGTAAAAATTCGTTATTCTGATTTTGAAACAACATCCCGGCAAGAGACAGTTAACTACACGGCCCTGGATGATGTGCTGATGGCAAAAGTGAAAGACCTGTTCAATAAAAGCTATCAGAAAGGAAGACCTGTTCGTTTACTTGGTGTACGCTTCAGTCAATTAATACCTATTACGCTTCAAATGAGTTTGTTTGAAAACAGCGCTGAAAAACTGAACCTGTATAAAGCTGTAGATGATATTAAAGAAAGGTTTGGGAGTAAATCGGTAACGAAAGCGGTTGTAATAAAGAATAAACCCGAATCAGATGAATAAGCCCATCCTCCTTATCTTCGCATGCCCAAAAGTCAATCTATATGCCAAATGTTTGGAAAGAATACCAGGAAAAAAATAAAGACCGTTTTCTGAATGAAATGCTTGATTTACTCCGTATCCCATCTGTAAGTGCCAAGAGTGAACACAAAGCCGATATGCTGAAATGTGCTGAACTGGTAAAGCAGCGAATGTTAGAGTCCGGCTGCGATAAAGCGGAAGTAATGCCAACCGATGGTCATCCTGTTGTGTATGGAGAAAAAATAATTGATCCATCAAAACCAACCGTGCTTGTTTATGGCCATTATGATGTGCAGCCACCCGAACCGCTGGAACTCTGGCATAGTGGTCCCTTTGATCCCGTGATCAAAAACGGAAAAGTTTATGCAAGAGGTTCTGCAGATGATAAAGGACAATTTTACATGCATGTAAAAGCATTGGAAATATTGACAAAGACCAACAGCATGACCACTAATATTAAATTCCTGATTGAAGGGGAAGAAGAAGTAGGCTCTCCGAATTTGGGAAAATTTGTTGCTGCCAATAAGAATTTGCTGAAAGCAGATGTGATATTAATAAGTGACAGTTCGATGCTGAGTATGGAAAATCCCTCTCTGGATACAGGTGTTCGCGGATTAAGTTATATAGAAGTGGAAGTAACAGGCCCCAACCGGGACTTACATAGCGGCACATTTGGTGGCGCTGTGGCCAACCCGGTTATTGTTTTGGCAAAGATGATTTCAAGTTGTCTTGATGAAAACAATCATATTACTATTCCCGGTTTCTATGATGACGTTGTAGTGCCCAGTACAGAAGAAAGAGCTTTGATAAATAAAGCTCCTTACAATGAAAAAGAATACAAAGATGATCTGGGCGTAAAAGAACTATGGGGTGAGAAAGGATATACCACTTACGAAAAAACCGGTATGCGGCCAACCATTGAAGTAAATGGTATCTGGGGCGGCTACCAGGGTGAAGGCGCTAAAACAGTTTTGCCGTCAAAAGCAACCGCTAAAATATCTGCCCGGTTAGTTCCCAATCAGTCATCCCATAAAATGACTAAGAAATTATTGAATTATTTTAAATCTATTGCTCCGCCGTCTGTAACTGTAAAGGCTTTTGAACATCATGGTGGCGAACCTTACATGACGCCCATTGACAGTAAAGGATATAAAGCGGCAGCTAAAGCCGTAGAAACAACTTTTGGCAAAATTCCAATACCTGTTCGGGGAGGCGGCAGTATTCCTATCTGTTCTATTTTGGAAAAAGAGTTGGGAATAAAAATCATCTTTATGGGATTTGGTTTAGATAACGACAACCTGCATAGCCCGAATGAAAAATACAATATTGAAAATTATTACAAAGGCATTGAGACCATTCCTTATTTCCATAAGTTTTTTGCTGCCCCCTGATCCCGATAGTTATCGGGACCCCGGTGGGGGACTTTAGAACCCGATAGCACAAAGCCTCATTCAATCTAAGTGAGGTTTTTTATTTTTGAACTAATGCCAGCAACTGAAAAACTTCGCCTTGACAAATATCTCTGGGCCATCCGGCTTTTTAAAACAAGAACATTGGCTGCCGCAGCCTGTGATAACGGTAAAGTAAAATTTAACGGCTCAGCAGCTAAAGCAGCAAAGCATATTAAAATTGGAGACGAATACGAAGTGAAAACAGAAGCCAAACGCTGGCGCATCAAAGTAACCGGGCTATTACACAGCAGGGTGAAATATGAAGAGGCGATAAAATATTATGTTGACATCACTCCTGCCGAAGAAATACAAAGGCTGCAATACCAGGCGGAAGCATTTTATACC
Source organism: Sphingobacteriales bacterium (assembly GCA_023251215.1). Classification (GTDB taxonomy): domain Bacteria; phylum Bacteroidota; class Bacteroidia; order Chitinophagales; family Chitinophagaceae; genus JAHEZF01. Next base: position 15,022 of record JAHEZF010000014.1, read on the forward strand.
GGAAAAAGAAAAAGTAAAATAGGACGACCTACCAAAAAGCAACGCAGAGATCTTGGCGATTTTTTAGAAGATTAATAAAGCAGGTTCTTCAGTTTTTCAATATTTGAAATG
>JAHEZF010000141.1 GCA_023251215.1 Sphingobacteriales bacterium
GATTATTTTAAGATCAGGACCGTTGCCATCATTGTTAACAAAAATGCTTTACCGGCGATGATCAGAAAAAAACTGAACCTGTAATAAATATTAAAGCAGCCCCGCCCATGCGTGGGATGATCTGCTTTAAAAGGTTTTTCCGTAATAATTTATTTGAAAATTATTTTTGAATGGTCACTTTCGTTCCCACCGGGGAAAAACTATATATCTCTTCCACATCATCCCGCTTCATGGAGATACAACCCAGGGTCCAGTTTTTATACCGGTCAATTACAAAATCTTCGTGCGGCCAGGTGCCGTGTATGCCGATTCCGCCGCCGATCCTTGCATTGGCCGGTATCTCGCCTCTTTCTTTTCGCCGATTGAATTTTTCACGGCTTTCCCGTGTGGGATAATCGAGTGACAAAAAGCGGTACCATTTTTCGTGGATGCGTTTGCCGTTGATATGAAAAGTCCCTTCGGGGGTATTCTTATCGCCTTCCATTTTTTTATCTTCCAGACTGCTATTGCCAAATACCACAGGGTAGGTAGCATACCAACCTTTGTCATCATATATGTTCAGTTCATAATCCGACTTATCAATGAGAAGGTAAACGGTTCCTACCGGACTGTTGGAGCCAGTACGAAATCTCTTATATGTTTTTGACCGGGTGGAGTAATGAATATCCGAGGCAAGTAAACTGCTTCCAAGGACAACGGAGGTGAGGACAATAAGGTTTTTCATCTGCACAAGATCGTTTTTGAGAATTGCTGTAATCAGTAACCTTTCATTCTACAAACGAAGTGCCCTAAAAATTTATTTTGAGTGATGGAGACGTTTTAACGTGACGTTTAGAAAAAAAAACTCTTTCTGTTATTATGATACAAGGTTTATCCCCTAAGTAAAAAACAAAAAAAGCCGGTCTCGTTTCAAAAGAGACCGGCGCAATGTGATCAAAAAAACCACACGGGAAAACGAGGTATAAAAAATTTCCCATTCCTTATTCTCTTTTCCCCTGAAGGGGGAAGGTTGGGATGGGGGCTACCAGTTACTGAAACGGAAACCGAAATTATAAGGCGTTATATCCAGCCCCCGTTCATACATACTTTTAAAAGCATAAGACCCATAGAAACGAACCGGCCCCAGCGACAGTTCAGCTACATAAGAAAGCTTCCATCTTTCCAGTTCAAAATCATCTTTTGCTTTCTTTTTGTCTTCATCGGAAGTGATGGTCTTATTGCGGGCATTATACAGGTAGCCTGCACTTATGCCAAAGCTGAGTCCAAAGCCATCATGCCGGCTGGGAGTAAAATTAAAGTTGAGCATTATGGGAACGGTGAGATAATCGGCGGCCAATTTGTTTTTATCGTAGGAACGTCCCACAGTGCCATCCAGAATCACACGGGGCGGGTTGACAGTAGCCGGCGGATTGGCCTGGTAACGGATGGGCTGTTTGTAATAATAGTTATTTAATTCAAGCCCCAAACCATATTTGAAATTCAATACATGTTTGGCCATATTCAGCTTTTGCATAAAGAACCAGATATTTACATTCCTCGACTTTGCATCTTTCAGCTCGAACCATGTACTGTTGCTTCCGGGAGCGTATTGCTGGGCGGCAGTACTGCTGTAGCTGGTATTGTCCGTATAGTTGGAAAACCCAAGATCTACTATCCACCAGTTGGTACTGATATTGGAAGATTTTTTACCATGGCGGCTTTTCATTTTATATTCCCGGTCACGAATTACTTCCCGATCCTTGCTGCCTGGTTTGCGGATAATGATCATGCCGCCAATGCGAATTGTGTCACCTTCGCCGCCTGGATTTTTTTTACCGGTTGTGTCAGTCTGCGCAAAACCCGAAGTAATTGTACCTAAGATGATGCACAGGGTAATGATCCTTTTCATGTTCTTCATTTTTATTTTTTAATTGTTTGTTATGCTGAATTTATCAAAGACTTTCCGACTGCGTTATTCCCGTCCGTACAGGTTGGCGATGGTTATTTGAGTTTGATAGCCAGTCCGCCTACCAGCAGCCGGTCATCGTCATCAGTAGCGTTGATGTTGGTTTTTTTCTCAAAGAAGCGAACAGCTTTCCTTAAAAAGCCCCGGTTCTTTTTGTTATTACCGCCTTCCTCAAGGTTGGCAAAAACAGCTTCCGGTTTCTTATTGGTATACGTTTGTTCATTTGGAATTGTTACAGGAGTTCTGGGTATGATGCCAGGTTTTTTTATTTCGCCAGCTGTATTGACGATAGCAACATCAACTTTGGATGCATTGTTATTTATATTAGGATTGTTAAGAGGCTGGGGAAGATTATTGGATGGCTTCTGATTATTTTCAACGATCAATGGTTGTTCTTTTTTTACCGGAACAGATAATTTACCTTGTCTTTCATTGCTATCGTTAGTCTTAAGCTTAACAGCTACATCTCTGTTTGCTTGTTTTGAAACGGGTGCAACAGCCGGCTGAATAGTATTGGCAATTAAAGGCCGGGTAGATTGCTTGCTTTCCTCCTTATTGGTCACAACAGGGTTTTCAGTATTTGTTTTTTGCCCCTTGTCAGAAGCTTTTGCAATTTTATTGCCCGAAGAAGATTTTTTATTCAATACAATAATTGCGGTAATACTTGCAAACAGGATCAATGCAGCCGCAGCGGCTATTCTCCACCAGCGTACCGGAATTGAACGGTCCCGATAGTTATCGGGATTTTCTTCTCTTCTGTATAATGATTCTTTGCCCGCGAAAATAATTTTTTCAGGTTGAAGCTTTGTTTTCAACAGGACAGCAAGTTCTTCTTTTGCTGACGGATGATTGGTTATAAATTGATCAACGCCTGTTTTTTGTTCATTCGTTAACTCGTTATCCAAATAAAGCAAAAGCCATTCCTGGTAATTGGCCAGGTTCACCGGTGAATTGTCTTCCTGCTTTAATAATTGTCCTTTGTTTTCAAATGTAATATCAGTATCCGGAACCAGCTTGTATTGAAACAATATGTCCAGTTCTTCTTTGAGATCAGGATTTTTCTGAATAAAATCTTCCACCATGCGGCGGTCACCGCTGTCCAGTTCATTATCCATGTACAGGATAAAATACTCTTCGTAATTATGGCGGTCTATTTTCATGATGTCTGATGTCTGAGGTCTGATGTCTGAGGTCGGATGTCAGAAGAGTTTTGTGTTCGTACCTCGTACTTCTGACCTCAGACTTCGTTTTTCAAATTACATTTTCCATTTTTACCAGCCATTCTTTCAGTTGTATCCTTGCCCGGTGCAGGTACACTTTCACCTGGCTTTCATTAAGTCCGGTTATCCGGCCAATTTCTTCGTAGCTGTATCCTTCGTAGTCTTTCAACAGAACAAGGGAACGCTGTGTCTCATTCAACCGGCTCAATGCTTCTTCCAATATCTTTTTTAAATTATTGGCTGGCCGGTTCTGCACTTTTGATTCATCGCTGAATTCATCCCGCAATTGTATCCTTTTTACTTTCCTGATGTGATCGATCATCTGGTGATAGGCCACAGTAAAAAGATAAGATTTACTTTTCCGGGCATCTATCTCATCAAGGTTGCGCCACATTTTTTCAAAAGCGGTCTGTACCACATCTCTTGCATCTTCTTCATGCCGGAGATTTTTCAGGATGAAACGATACACATTATCTGCGTAGGCGGTCACACATTCATTGTATTCTCGTTCAGTCATAAACAGTCCCGCCTGGGGCGGGAGATAAAAGTACTTCAAATAACCCGAAGCTTTCTGTAATACGTTCCCGGTTTTGGAATGTTACAGAAGGGCATAATTATTTTCAAACCCGGAAGCCTGGAAATCAGTATGAAGAAGTGAAAGAAAAGAATTGCCGGGACAGCGTTTCCCAGATCATTCCGCCCGGAGCCTGCCTTTCTTTTTTGGGACATTGATCCATGCTTTCTTTGCAGCAAGCCGGTTTCCCCTTTTTTCTGTAAGAAGAATTTAATATCGTAAGGCTTGCTGCCAGTAAAAAGGCGATAAAGCCAAATCGTAAAAGACTTTTTTTCTGCATAACAGCCGCTTTCGTGATAGGACGAAAGTAGTTACCAAAATGTTACAGCAAATCTAAAATTAGTTGCCGGCAGTTTGAATCGCATCTTTGTTTGATTTGAGTGGTAGCTGACAACTTCAGTTATATTTGTTCCACAAACTGAATTGTATGAATGAAAAACTGGTAACCCGCATTGCAAAGGAAGTAGAAGAAATCAAATCCTCCGGTCTTTATAAAACAGAAAGGATCATTGCCAGCCCGCAGGGAGCTGAAATAATAGTCAATGGCAAAACGGTGCTGAATTTCTGCGCCAATAATTATCTCGGTCTTTCTTCTCATCCAAAAGTGATTGAGGCGGCGCACAAGGCAATTAATTCAAGAGGCTATGGCATGAGCAGTGTCCGGTTTATTTGCGGCACCCATGATATTCATAAAGAACTGGAGAAAAAACTTTCTGATTTTCTGGGAACAGAAGATACTATTTTATATGCGGCGGCATTTGATGCCAACGGCGGTGTATTTGAACCCCTGTTCAATGAAGAGGATGCAATTGTTTCTGATGCATTGAATCATGCTTCTGTTATTGATGGTATTCGTTTGTGCAAAGCACAGCGGTATCGTTACGAACATAATAATATGGATGACCTGGAAGCAAAACTGAAAGAAGCGGCCGGGTGTCGCAGCCGCATCATCGCGACTGATGGTTCTTTCAGCATGGATGGAACAATTGCGCAGTTAGATAAAATTTGCAATCTCGCCGATAAACATGATGCAGCAGTAATGATTGATGAATGTCATTCTTCTGGTTTTTTGGGAAAAACAGGGCGGGGCACTCATGAATACCGCGGCGTGATGGGTAGAATTGATATCATCACTGGCACACTGGGCAAAGCATTGGGTGGCGCATCCGGAGGATTTACTTCAGGCAGAAAAGAAGTGATTGATATGCTGCGGCAAAAATCAAGACCTTATTTGTTCAGTAATACGCTGGCCCCTTCAATTGTCGGCGGTTCCATTGCTGTGCTGGATATGCTGACGCAGACAACAGAGCTAAGAGACAAATTGGAATTCAATACAAAATATTTCCGGGAAAAAATAACTGAAGCCGGTTTCGATATCAAACCCGGCGAACATCCGATTGTTCCCATCATGCTGTATGATGCAGTGCTGGCACAAAATTTTGCAGCTAAACTTTTAGATGAAGGCATTTATATT
>JAHEZF010000142.1 GCA_023251215.1 Sphingobacteriales bacterium
TTTATAAAGAAGATAAACGGAGGCTTCAAATCTTATTTCATCATATCATCCATATTTCTTTCATTGGGGATCTTTCCTTTTTGCTCCAGCATCCGCATGTCCTTGGCATCCTGTAAAAACTCGGAAGCAAAAATAAATTCATTCAGCCGTTCGTTCTTACTGAAAATAATTTCTTTATTGTTTCCTTCCCATTCTTTGTTGCCTTTGTACAAAAAAAGAATGTAATTACCGATTTCCATTACACTGTTCATGTCATGCGTATTCACTACTGTTGTGATATTATATTCGAGTGTAATTTCCCTGATCAGCCTGTCAATGACAAGTGAAGTTTGCGGATCAAGGCCCGAATTGGGCTCGTCACAAAAAAGATATTTTGGATTGAGAACGATAGCTCTTGCAATACCCACTCTTTTTTTCATACCCCCGCTAAGTTCGGCTGGATACTTTTTATTTGTGTCAATTAAATTTACTCTTGCCAGAACCTCATTGACCCTATCTGACTTTTTCTTCAAAGGCCATTTAGTAAACATGCTTAAAGGAAACATCACATTTTGTTCTACTGTCAGGCTGTCAAACAAAGCAGCACCCTGGAACAACATGCCTATTTCTTTCCTGATTTCTATTCTGTCCTGATGGTTCATACTGGTGATGCTGTTTCCGCTGAATAACACTTCGCCGTTGTCCGGTTCAAACAAACCCACCATGCATTTCATCAACACAGTTTTACCGCTACCGCTGGAACCAATAATAAGATTGCATTGCCCTGCTTTCATTACAGCGCTGACATCCTCAATCACGGTTTTCCCGGTAAAACTTTTTTTTATATTTTTTACTTCAATCATAAAATTATTAGCTAAAGTAATAAAGCTGATAGTACATAATCAGCAAATAATATCAATATACAACTCACGACTACTGCTTTGGTGCTGGCCCGGCCAATTTCCAATGCGCCACCCTGTACATAATAACCATAAAAAGCAGGCACACTGGAAATAATGAAGGCAAAGACATACGATTTTATCAGTGCAAATATTACATTATAGGGAAGAAAATATTCTAACAGGCCTTTATCGAAAGTACTTGCGGAAATAATATTGGCCGTCGTGCCGGCAAGCCTTCCGCCCCAGATTCCTAAAATCATGGCAATGACTACAAGCAGCGGAATCATCAAAAGAGCTGCAAGAATTTTGGGCATTATTAGGTAAGCTTTTGTGTTAATGCCCATGATCTCCAGCGCATCTATCTGTTCACTGATCCTCATATTTCCCAATTCACTTGCAATCTTGCTACCCGCCACACCCGCCAATACGATACAAACAAGCGTAGGTGCAAATTCAAGGATAACAGTATCTCTTACAATTTGTGCAATAGTAGAAAGGGGAATCAGCGGTGTGACAAGTTGATAAGCTGTTTGAATGGTGGAAACGGCCCCGATAAAAATAGAAATGATGGCTACAATACCCAATGACCCGATACCGATATCAGTACATTGATGTATGAATTCTTTCCAGTACATCTTGCCGTTTTCCGGTTTGGAAAACATGCCTTTGATCATCAATAGGTAGCGGCCTATGTCGCTGAAAATGGTCATTTAAGGATTTTGGACGTAAAATACGAAATGTGAAATCTAAAATAATACCTATTCCGTAATCTTTTTAGTTTCCTTTTTAAAACGTTTCCACCACCGTGAACCTTTTACAATTTCTTCAGTCGGTGTTTTACATTTTGTCTGGGCATCCACTACAGCTACCTGGGCCATATTCAGGATGCTGCGGACAGAACTTCCGAGTTGAAGGATATGTACCGGTTTTTTCAATCCTAAAAGAATCGGACCAACAGCATCAGCAATATCCAGTTCTTTCATCAGGTTGTATGCAATATTACCAGCCGCAAGGTTGGGGAAAATTAGTGTATTTACATCTTTATCTACCAGTTCACTAAAAGGATAATTTTCTTTAATCAGTTCTTTATTGAAAGCCACACTGGCCTGCATTTCGCCATCTACAATTAGTGTTGGCATTTTTTCCTTCACTATTCTTCTTGCCTCAGCCACCAGTTTTGCTTCGGGTGAATTGCTGCTGCCAAAGTTGGAATAGCTGAGCATGGCAATGCGGGGAATGATATTAAAATTCCGGATTTCTCTTGCCACCATGATCGTTATATCTGCTAATTCTTCTGAAGTGGGATTAAAGTTTACAGTGGTATCAGCAAGGAACAATGGCCCCCTTTTGGTTAACATCATATACATCCCTGCAATTTTCTTTACAGCATCTTCTGTTCCTATTGTTTGAAGGGCCGGGCGGATAGTATCGGGATAATTTTTGGCTAAACCCGAAATCATAGCATCAGCATCACCACACTCTACCATCATACAACCAAAAAAGTTACGGTCTTTCATCACTTTTTTTGATTCGTATGCATTAAAACCTCTTCTTCCTCTTTTCCGGAAGAAAATTTCTGCATAAGCATTTCTTTTTTCTTCCATGGCATCACTGCGGGGATCAAAAATGGGTAAGCCTTCAAGGTCAATACCATTGGCAATTGCAATATTCCTGATCTTGTTTTCAGCGCCGAGCAGAATAGGATAACCAATTCCTTCATCAAAAATGATCTGCGCCGCTTTTAGAATTTTTATATTGTCTGATTCTGCAAAAACAATCCGTTTGGGATCACGGCGGGCCTTATTCCCAATAACCCTCATTACCTGGTTGTCGAGGCCAAGACGATTATTGAGATTTGTGATATAAGAATCCCAATCGGTGATGGGGTGCTGTGCTACGCCACTTTCTATAGCGGCTTTAGCAACAGCCGGAGCTACCGTGGCTAATAATCTTGGATCAAGCGGTTTGGGAATGATATAATTTTCCCCGAATGTGATATTCTTTTCATTGTAAGCCATGTTAACGATATCGGGCACAGGAGTCTTGGCCAATTCTGCCAAAGCCTTTACAGCTGCAAGTTTCATTGCTTCATTGATCTGGGTAGCCCTGACATCCAAGGCACCACGGAAAATATATGGAAAGCCCAATACATTATTTACCTGGTTGGGGTAATCACTGCGGCCAGTTGCCATGATCACATCTTTTCTTGCCCCTGTTGCATCTTCCCAACTGATCTCAGGATCGGGGTTTGCCATGGCAAATACAATGGGGTTTTTTGCCATGCTTTTTACCATTTCTGCCGATAAAATATTTGCTGCACTCAATCCGATAAATACGTCTGCATCCTCCATGGCCTGTTCAAGTGTCATTTCCGTTTTTGCTGTGGCAAATTTTTGTTTGAGTTCATCAAGACCAATCCTGCCGGTATGCAATAGCCCTTTGCTATCAAACACCATGAAATTTTCATGCTTTGCACCTAATGATTCGTATAGCATAATGCAGGCCATGGCTGCGGCGCCTGCACCATTTACTACAAACCTTACTTTTTCAATTTTCTTTTTTTGTATTTCCAATGCATTTAATAAAGCGGCAGCGCTTATGATTGCTGTGCCGTGCTGGTCATCATGCATGACCGGGATTTTCAGTACTTCTTTCAGTTTTTTTTCAATGTAAAAACATTCCGGGGCTTTAATGTCTTCCAGGTTGACGCCACCGAAGGTGGGCTCAAGGGCAGTTACAATCTGTATAAATTTATCAGGATCCTTTTCGGCAATTTCAATATCAAATACATCTATATCAGCAAATATTTTAAACAATACTCCCTTTCCTTCCATTACCGGCTTGCCGGCTTCGGGGCCAATATCGCCTAATCCCAATACAGCTGTTCCATTGCTGATGACTGCTACAAGGTTTCCTTTAGCCGTATATTTATAGACATCCTCTTTATTTTCTGCAATTTCTTTACAGGGCTCAGCAACGCCGGGGGAATAAGCCAGTGATAAGTCACGTTGGGTTTTGGCTTCTTTGGTTGGGATTACTTCAATTTTTCCGGGTCTTCCTTTGGAGTGATACTCAAGAGCCTGTTGTTTACGAAGTTCATTTGCCATAAATACAAGTTTATGTTCGCCATTAGCACGGGTTCTTAAAAACGGGGATGCAATGTACAAAATAATAATCCGAATGGTGCTGACATAAGATATGGTCCGGGTTTTAAAATTTATGGAGCAGGGGCTAAACCGCAGATCCCAGCCAGGCCATCATACCGATTCCGATCTCAATCGCATTTTCATCAATATTAAAAGTAGGAGTGTGTACACCTGATGTAATGCCTTTTGCTTTATTCATTACACCTATTCGGTAAAAACAGGCAGGTATTTGCTGTGCATAGTAACCAAAATCTTCGGAACCCATACGAAGTTCCGTTTGGTCTACATTTTCTGCACCAATAAATTCTTCTGCCTTTTTCCTGGCCAGTTCAGTTAATTGTTCATTATTATATACGGATGGATAGCCAATATCAATGTGCAGGTCAATCTCTCCGCCCATTGATTTCACCAGTTCTTTAGCCTGCTTTCGAATCAGTTCATGAGCTTTGATACGCCACTCTTCATCCATTGCCCGGAAGGTACCCATCAGTTTTACTTCATTCGGGATTACATTGGTAGTGCTTCCCCCCTGGAATGATGTGATTGAAAGAACTGAAGGATTGAATGGATTATTGTTACGGCTGACTACCTGTTGCAGGGCAATGATCAATTGTGAGCCAATTAAAATAGGATCAATAGTTAAATGCGGTGATGCTGCATGACCGCCTTTACCTTTAATGGTAATATATATTTCATCAGCGCTGGCCATCAGTTTACCGGCTCTAAAGCTAACCCTGCCCAGCTCAAGGCCGGGATGAACATGCATGGCTAAGATGGCTTGCGGTTTCGGATTTTCCAATACTCCTTCTTTGATCATCAAACTGGCGCCACCCGGGTTTCTTTCTTCGCCGGGTTGAAAGATGAGTTTTATCGTTCCTTCCCAATCATTTTTTAATTCGTTTAAAATTTTTGCGGCCCCAAGCAAACAGGTTGTATGTATATCGTGCCCGCAGGCATGCATCACACCATCTTTAGTTGATTTGTAAGGAATATTATTTTCTTCTTTGATCGGAAGGGCATCCATGTCTGCACGAATGGCGATGACCCTTTTACCGGGATTTTTTCCATTTATCAATCCAACTACTCCTGTTGTGGCTTTTACTTCAAACGGAATTTCAAATTCGTTCAATTTGTTCTGAACAAACTTTGAAGTTTCAAATTCCTGGTAACTCAATTCGGGATGGG
>JAHEZF010000143.1 GCA_023251215.1 Sphingobacteriales bacterium
TTCAATACCGGGCTCAAGGTAGCGGCCAAAGCGGTCGCCTGAATATACACCTGTAAGGATGGCAACGAAGGTGATGCCTATTTGCGCAGCCGCTAAAAATTTTTCAGGGTTGTTGGAAAGTTCAAGGGCTTTTTTTGCACTTTCATCACCCTTTTCCGCCTGGTGTTCCAGCCTTGCTTTGCGGGCAGACACCAGGGCAATCTCCGACATAACGAATAATCCGTTAAAAAAAATCAATACCAGCAGTATAATGATCTCCATTTAAGCCAGAGGTTGATTACCGAAGATAGCAAATCCGGATTGCTTATTGAAGATGCTGCCGGTAAATACGCCAAAGATGAGGCCCAGCAAGGCTCCGCAAAAAACATCCAGCGGGTAATGTACCCCTGCATATACCTGTGCATAAGCGATGAAAGCTGCCCAGATAAAAGCCAGCCATGCCCAATTTTTAATTACCGGTTTTAAAGTAACAAAGAAAAAAGCGGCCATGCCAAAATGATTGGCTGCATGATTGGAAATAAAACTATACCCTCTGGCGCATTGTTTCAGTAATAACCGTACGGAAGCAACAAAATCCGGATCACTGCAGGGCCGTAAGCGGTGAAAATTATGTTTAAAAACATAAGTGCCGGTCATATCAGTAAGTGCAACTGTGGAAATAAAAAAAATGACCCACCACAAACCTTTTGTTTTAAAATTACTCAGTACAAATACCAAAACAAAAAGATAGAGAGGCGCCCAGTAAACAGGATTACGCATTATGGGCATTATGGTATCAAAAAGCGGATTGGACCAGTCGCTGTTTATTTTGATAAACAAAGATTGATCCCATTCTTTTAATTTTTCCCACAAACCGGCTGCTAAAAAGATCATTGCGCAAAAGTAGGGCATGAAACCGAATGAGCTCTTTGCCCAGCGTTTAAAAATTGATAACAGGGTATTGAGAAACCGGTTAAATTAAGTTCTTTTGTAGTCCTTTTGGATCCTGTAGTTATTGCCTGAAAAATTATGCTGGTACGTTTCAAAATACCCAAGACCCTCCTGTGGGTGATAAACCTGTTATTTATCTTCCTCCTGATTTTTACACTATTCAGGCTTGCTACCTATTTTGCATTCAAGCCAAAAGGATTTTCTTTTGCCGATCTTATCCCTTCTTTTGTAATGGGCCTTCGCTATGATCTGCGGTGGATATCTTTTATATTATTACCCATTGTTCTTATAAGTATGCTACCAAAGCTGTCACCGTTTTATTCTGCTAAAAATAAAAAATGGTGGACCTGGTATCTTGCCATACTCACATTTATCGTGTTTTTCTTTTTTGCAATTGATTTTGGCAGTTTCTCTTATAACCGGACAAGATTAGATGCAGGCGCTTTGAATTTTGCAGAGGACTTCAGTATTTCTATGAAAATGATCTGGCAAACCTATCCGATGATCTGGATGATACTTGGCCTTATTGTGGCTGTATTACTTTTCCGATGGATGTTCAGGCAAAGCCACTGGAGAGTGATCAACAGAACAGAGGGGATGGGCATTCAATACCGGAGAAAATTTTTTGTTGTTGCAGCTTTTATCCTCGGGTTTTTCATTTATGGAAGATTGTCCTGGCCGCCGCTGAGCTGGAAAAACAGTTTTGTGTTTCATGATAACTTTAAATCTTACCTGGCATTAAATCCGTTGCAGAATTTTTTTGCAACTCTCAAATTCCGGAAACCTGATTTTAATGAAAAAAAAGCAAGAGAAGTATTTCCGCTGATGGCAGAATGGATGCAGTTGCCGGGTAAAAAAACTTTTTCTTACCGCCGCGAAATAGCTCCCCGTAGCAATTCATTGGAGAGCCGCCCCAATATTGTTCTGGTGCAATGTGAGTCGTTCAGCATGTACAAGAGCAGCATGAGTGGCAATCCAATGAATGCGACACCGTATTTTAAGTCGCTCTGCCAGAAAGGAATTTTTTTTGAACGCTGTTTTGCACCTCATTTTTCAACCGCAAGAGCATTGTTTGCGGTGCTTACCGGCATCCCGGATGCGCAATTGTTTAAATTTTCTACCCGAAACCCATTAGCCCTGAAGCAGCATACTATTATCAACAATTTTGAAGGATACAGCAAACATTATTTTCTGGGTGGTAACCCTGAGTTCAACAATTTTAAAGGCCTGCTTGAAAATATTGACGGGCTACAGATGCATACCGAAGGAAGTTTTAAAACACCGAAAATAAACGTTTGGGGCATCAGCGATAAGGATCTTTTTATGGAAGCTAATGAAGTATTCAGGAAACAAAACAAACCTTTCTTTGCCTACATACAAACCTCCGACAACCACCGGCCTTACATGATACCGGAAAAAGATACGGTTGATTTTAAATGGGGAATGGCTGAGGATGATGAATTGCGACACTTTGGATTTGAATCTTTGCAGGAATACAATTCATTCCGGTATTCTGATTATTGCTTCCGTAAATTCCTGGAAGCAGCTGAAAAGGAAGAATATTTTCACAATACCATTTTTGTTTTTGTCGGTGATCATGGCGTAGCCGGCAATGCTGAAGCCATTTATCCTTCCACTGCATGGACGGAACAGCGACTTACAGACGAACATGTGCCGTTGCTTTTTTATGCTCCATATTTATTATCTCCGCAAAAAAGAACTGAGGTGGTTTCGCAGATTGATGTATTACCTACAATTGCCGGCATGCTGAATCAGTCCTATGTCAATACCACATTGGGAAGAGACCTGCTTGATCCGGATAAAAAAAATAATTATGCTTTTATTACAAATACTGCCGGCACCATCGGTATGGTAACAGATGATTTTTATTTTATCAAGAACCTTAATTTTCCTGATGACCAGTTAGTCCCGGTTACAAATGGTGTCCTTCCTTACAGCAAAGTCCGGCAGGATTCTGTTCAGCAAAAAATGTCGGATTTTACTTCTGCTTTTTTTGAGACGGCGAAATATATGCTGATGAATAATAATAAGGATTAGCCTGCGGTTTTTTTAGAAATGATGATCATCCTTGGTGTTTTTCTAACATCATAATTGCCGAACCGATAATCACCAAACACTTCCTGCAGCTTCATTCCCTGGAAAGAAAGCATATCTGTAAAATCTCCCAGGGAAAACTTGGCCACTTTCTCCGTGTATTCAGGCGATTGGGGCAGCGATGAGTCGCTTACCCTGATCTTTTTATAAAAATGTGTCTCATCATCCCAGCGCTGAATCTCATAAGTGGTGCCGTTCACTTGTTTGATCTCATGATGTACCAGGTGATCTTCTGCATAATGTGCATTCAGGTAATCAATCACCAATATGCCTCCTTCTTTCAGGCTTTTGGCAATGGTGCGGATAGCATCATCATGTTCCCGCCGGGTTTTGAAATAACCAAAGCTGGTAAAAAAATTAAATGCATAATCAAAATAATTTACCCGGAAAGGGAATCGCATATCATGCACAAAAAATTCCAGGTTCTCTTTTTCTCCGGATGTCCCTGTGGACTCTTTTGGAGTGTCTGTTTGAATAAACTGTTTGGCGCAGGCGATGCTGTTTGGCGAAATATCAATGCCCGTTACATGAAAACCGAGTGAAGCAAGTATCCTGCTATGTCTTCCTTTGCCGCAGGCTACATCCAGCATCAGGCTTCCGGGAGGCGGTTGCAGGTGGTCCACCAGTTTGCGGATGAATGTTTCGGCTTCTTTTTCATCCCGTTCAAAATAAAGTTTGTGATAGAAAGGAGAATTGAACCAGTCAATATACCATGGCTTTTCTGTCATAATAATATTAGAACAAATGTAACATTGCTTTAAACAATCCATTGAAACCGAAAGCCGTATTTTTGCCTGCTCAGTAAGCTATTAACTACAGGCTATCATGCAACGCATAAACTTTTTAACTTATCAACTTATCAACTTCACAAAGTGCCACTAATCAAAAGCATATCCGGGATCAGGGGAACAGTTGGGAATAAACCAGGTGATAACTTAACTCCAGATGATATTGAAAAATTTTCAGGAGCCTTCGGACAATTGCTGCTTGAAAAATATCCGGATAAAAAGACGAATGCAAAAATGGTGATTGGCCGGGATGGAAGAACCAGCGGTGAAATGGTTCGGAATATAATTGTGAAAACACTTACAGGATTGGGTGTTGATGTAGTTGATCTTGGTCTTTCTACTACACCGACAGTTGAATTAGCGGTGAAAATGGAAAATGCAATCGGTGGTATCATCATCACGGCCAGCCATAATCCTGCTGATTGGAATGCATTGAAATTGCTGAACAGTGAAGGCGAATTCATTTCTGCCAAAACCGGTAATAAGTTGCTGGATAAAGCTGCCAGAGAAGATTTCAGTTTGCCAAAGGCAGATAAATCAGGAAAAGTTATAGTTAATGAAAGTTATTTGCAGAAACATATTGATGCGATCCTGAAATATCCTTTAGTGAATGCAAAAGCTATTGCGAAAAAAAATTTTAAAGTGGTGGTGGATGCCATCAATTCCACCGGGGCCATTTTCGTACCGGTTTTGCTGAAGGCTTTAGGAGTAAATGATATAATTGTTTTAAATGGAGAAGTGAATGGGAAATTTGCTCACAACCCGGAACCCTTGCCGGAACATTTGAATGAATTGAGCAGTGAAGTGGTAAAACAAAAAGCTGATCTCGGTATTGCCGTTGACCCGGATGTGGATCGTTTGTGTTTTGTATGTGAAGACGGCAGCATGTTTGGCGAAGAATATACTCTTGTTGCGGTAGCTGATTATGTATTGAGTAAAAGAAAACCTGCCTTGCCGGCAGGCGGGGGCAATACTGTAAGCAATATGAGCAGCACCAAAGCATTAAAAGAAATTACACTGAAACATGGCGGCGGATATTTTCCATCTGCAGTAGGAGAAGTGAATGTAGTGAAGAAGATGAAAGAAGTGCATGCAGTGATCGGTGGTGAGGGAAATGGCGGCATCATTGTTCCTGATTTTCATTATGGCCGTGATGCATTAATAGGTATCGGTCTGTTTTTAAGTCATCTCGCCAATCATAAAAAAGGGATCAAATCACTGCGGACATTGTATCCTGATTATTTTATTGCAAAGAAAAAAATAGATCTGCAAAATGGGGTTGATGTGAAAGCGATTTTTGAAAAGATAAAAAAGAAATACAAAA
>JAHEZF010000144.1:0-4313 GCA_023251215.1 Sphingobacteriales bacterium
GTTGGAGGAAAATAGAATGGGAAAGGCGAATTTCTTTTTATTAGACAAACTAAACCAGGATTTATGGAATGCAAAGGATTCAGCGGAAATGGAGGAATTTCAAAAATTAGAAGGAGCAGTTCCGGCATTAAGTGTGATTGATGTTGATGATAAATATAAAAGGCTGGCAACGCATTTACTCAGTAATGTTTTTATTGCTGAAAACGAAGATGCATTACAAAACAGCAATGGCTTTGTTGTAATAGAAAAGAATGGTCGCTATGTAAAAGGGAAATATTCTTTAACCGGCGGCAGCGTTGGTTTATTCGAGGGAAAGAAAATTGGAAGGGCAAAGAATTTGGAAAAACTAAAAGAAGAAATATTATCACAGAATGCAGTTGTTGAATTATTAAAAGAAGAGATCCAGGAAAGACATAATGAAGTGATCGTTTTCAATGAAGATCTGCGTGAATATGCCTTAAAGAATACGGAGATTGAGATACAGGAACTGACAAACCAGGTATTCTCATTTCATAATAAGCTCGAAAATCTTCATGCACTTCAAAATCAAAGTCAGCAAAGACAGGAGGAGTTGACTGCACAAATTCAGCAAACACAAAGCTCTGTTGAAGCTACCCGTAATGATCTGAAATGGCTGAGCGAAGAATTAGTTATACATGCTGCAAAACTTAGTGAAGGCGAAGAAGTATTTAAGAATGAAGAAGGCTTTTACAATGAGGCCAATCGCCAGTATAATGAATTCAATTTACAGGTAACAAAACAGCAAAGTAAAATAGCCGCCTTAAAACAGGAGCTCGATTTCAAGAATAACCAGTGGAATGAGTTAAGGCAACAGATTGGAAATAACACTTCGCAACTCTCAGACACAAGACAACAGATTGAGCAATGTATTGAACAGTTAGAGCAACTGGAGGATGAATTGTTCAATATGATGAAGGGAAAAGAAGAGGAGGAAAAAAGACTGAACGAAGCAGACCAGGCCTATTATAATTT
This sequence comes from Sphingobacteriales bacterium, assembly GCA_023251215.1. Taxonomy (GTDB): domain Bacteria; phylum Bacteroidota; class Bacteroidia; order Chitinophagales; family Chitinophagaceae; genus JAHEZF01. Next base: position 994 of record JAHEZF010000144.1, read on the forward strand.
CAGAAATGAATTGAGTGAAAAAGAAAGCATGCTCCGTCATAAAGTGAAAGACAAGGATCAGGTGGAACACTTGCTTTCAGAAATAAAAGATAAGTTGAATGATGTGAAACTGCAATTAGCCGGAATGAAAGAAAGGTTGCATGTTGAGTTCCGTATTCAATTGGAAGATATACTTGATGAAGCAAGGGTAAATGAATTGACGGTGGAAGAACTGCAGGAGAAAACAGACAGGATGAAGAAGCGTTTGGAAAATCTTGGTGAAGTGAATCCAACAGCCATCGAAGCATTTACTGAAATGAAAAAGCGATATGAGTTTATTCTTGAACAAAAGAATGATCTTGTATCAGCAAAAGAAAGTTTGCTGCAAACAATACAGGAAGTGGAGGCTACTGCCAATCAAAAATTCCTGGAAACATTCCATTTGGTAAGAGATAACTTCTTAAAAGTTTTTAAATCATTATTTACAGAAGATGACCAATGTGACCTGGTTCTTGAGAGTCCTGAAAATCTTGCGGAGACAGGCATTGATGTAATCGCTAAACCCAAAGGCAAGCGGCCAACATCACTTACACAGCTCAGCGGCGGCGAAAGAACATTGACAGCAACCGCATTGTTGTTTGCAATTTATCTTATCAAGCCAGCACCATTCTGCATACTGGATGAGGTAGATGCTCCGCTTGATGATGCCAATGTTGGCAAGTTTACAAATATGATAAGAGAATTCAGCGGCAACTCGCAATTTATTATTGTAACACATAATAAAATGACCATGAGTGCTGTTGATGTAATATATGGTGTTACCATGCAGGAGCCCGGCGTGAGCCGCTTAGTCCCCGTCGATTTCCGAAGTTTGAATTAGATTCAGTAATTAATTGTAAGATAAAGAAATCAATCCTCTCACACCAGGCGAGAGGATTTTTAATAAGGATCTTCTATGCGTACCATATCACTGTTATTAGCTTCTAATGTATTTATGACTTTTGCCTGGTATTATCATCTTAAACAACAAGGCTGGCCTTTATGGAAAGCAATTATCCTTAGCTGGTTTATTGCTTTGTTTGAGTATATGCTGATGGTACCGGCAAACAGGGTTGGTTATGCAAATGGCTTTAGCGGATTTCAGTTAAAGCTGATACAGGAGATTATCACATTAGTAGTATTCACTGTTTTTGCAATTACTTATTTAAAAGAACCATTTCACTGGAAATATCTTGTAAGTTTTTGTTTTCTACCCGGAGCGGTTTATTTTATGTTCAAAAAATAACCTGATCTAACCAGATTGCTGTTTCATTTTTTGTTTTTTTATAATATCAGACTTTACTTTATTGACTGAGGCGCTGCCAAGAAAATAAGCACCGAGTCCACAGGCAATTGCCGATACCAGGCCATACAGTATCCAATTATCCCTTACATTATGTGTGATGGAATAGTACATAAAGAATATTCCGCCAGAAATTAAGATAAAGCCGACCACAGTCTTATAGATCCATCTTTCAAAATGATAGTTTGTCATGGTGATGTTTTTCATAGCTAATGTAAATTATTTTGATTAAACAATTCAAAACCAGCTTAAAGCCCTTTCTAACCGATGATGTTTCATTTTTTTTATAATTCTATGATTGCAAGTTTTTACAGGTAGATTTACCCTGCTTTTCGAGTACTTCTAATCGATTTTATAAAGTTCTGTTGTTACCACTTCGAAACGAAAGGTTTCGCTATTAACTTTAGAATCGTACCCAATTTCTCAACCCTATGAAACCCGTGAGGCTTGTCATCATAGTGCTGTTTTGTATTACCTCAACTTATGCTTATTCTCAAGGAGCAAGTTGCAATAGTCCGCATGTTTTAGCTCTTGACACAGTAAGCAGAAATTTTACAGTTTCCCCAACATCCGGAAATGCTGCCCATTGTTCATCCTCAGAATTTAATGGCTCAGGGAAAATAACTGTATTTTCATTTACAACCAACGCATCGGGTTCATGTGTACTAGTTCATGTTAGCGCTTCATCGCCGGTGCAGGCAGTAGAGTTAGCATTATATACAGGTTGTGGAGGTACTGGTACTTGTTCAGGTCTTCAAACAACAAGTTCTGTTTGTTTTATTGATGGAGAAGGGTATTGGGCGCCGGCTGAAACTTATACGCTTACTCCAAATACGACATATTATTTGCGTGCATGGACTCCAGACCCAGGAACACTTACTATGTCGGCAACAAATTATTCACCACCCAACAATTTGTGCAGCGGTGCCACATTCATTAGCCCGGACGCAACCAACGATAATAATTCATGCAATAAAGCATCAACTGAAGTCACCCCTATCCAGTTGTGTGCTTTTTCATTGGAGAATACAGCTTTCTATACTTATATAGTTGAAACAAGTGGAGTAAGCTCTGTGCAGCTTAACAGTGTTAACTGTGATAATTCAGATGTGGGAGCAAACAATGGATTTCAAATTGGATTCTTCGTTGGTTCATGTGGTGCATTAACAAAAATTAGTTGTGCTACAGGTTCCGGTGGATCATTAAGTGCACCAACAGGTTGGCTACCGGCCGGAACACAAGTCTTTGTTGCTATAGATGGAACGGCAGGCTCCAACTGTTCTTATACTATTACAGCGTTTAATGCCACGATACTGCCAATTACGCTGAAGTATTTTACTTTATGGAAGCGACCCGATGCTAACAGGCTTACGTGGATGACAACAAGCGAAAAGAATTTCTCTCATTTTGAAATTGAAAAATCATCTGATGCCGTGAACTTTATTCGCATTGCCACAAAAGCTGGCAAAGGGAACAGCAAAACGGAAACTGCATATTCTTATGATGACTTTGAAATGAAAGCACTGCAATACTATCGTTTGAAATATGTTGATGCCGATGGCCAATATACGTACAGCAATGTGCTGAGAGTTAGCCGCGACGATGTAACAAATACAAAAGTTATTTTCAGCAATCATATTACAAGCATCTTTGCCCTGCGAATTATTGATATGAATACAAATGATCTTTCAATAAAAATTATTGATAATTCCGGAAGGGAGATAAAATCTCAACATGTAAAAATCAACCCCGGTGAGAACTCATTTAACCTCAATACAGGGTCAATCGCTCCTGGATTCTATTACATGATACTGTCGGCCGATAATTACAGGAGAACTTTTTCATTTGTCAAATCATAAGTAGATCAGAAGGGAAGTGAACAATGGTTACTTACCTGCGATCACTTCTATTCTTTTTTCAGCAGGCTTATGAAATATATCAGACTTAATGATCCCCCATTTGTTAAGCCGGTATTTAATGGAAGTGCCAATTACTCCCA
>JAHEZF010000144.1:4323-5139 GCA_023251215.1 Sphingobacteriales bacterium
TGCTGAAATTGATTGAAGAAGCTTCTTCAAAGTATTTTGCGGGACATGATATTTCACCGATCTCATATCCTAAATAGAATATCTGGCAAAGCATCTGGTTATCAAAAATAAAATCATCCGAATTGGCCTCAAGATTCAGCTTCTCTAATATTTCCTTTGAAAAAGCCCTGTAGCCTGTGTGATACTCAGAAAGCTTTTGCCATATAATAAAATTCTGTGTCCATGTAAGTATCCTGTTTGCAATGTATTTGTACACAGGCATTCCATTGATCATGGCCCTGTCTCCTAATATCCTTGAACCCAATACAACATGAAAAACTTCTTTAGCGATCAAATAGGCCATTGAAGGGATGAGCTTAGGATTATATTGATAATCCGGGTGAAGCATGATAACAATATCGGCCCCGATCTTTAATGCATAATTATAGCAGGTCTTCTGATTACCGCCATAACCATAGTTGCGGTCATGTCTTAAGATATGATTGATGCCAACACTCTTTGCTACTTCTACAGTATCATCTTTACTGTTATCATCAACCAGTATCACATCATCCACAACATCAAAATCGATCTCCCTGTAAGTTTTTTCAAGGGTCTTTGCCGCATTATAAGCAGGCAACACAACTACAACTTTTTTCCCATGGATCATAAAACCGAAGTTATTTTTTGGAAAAATATAAAAGCTTATTCAAAATGTAAAATTAACCGGTTTCTGAGATAGTGGATAGCCTGGAAATCTCAAGGGCTAATTAACTTTTATATACTTAGAATTATCAACTTTGGAGGGGTCAACCTTCTGCACAAGATAAATATAAT
>JAHEZF010000145.1 GCA_023251215.1 Sphingobacteriales bacterium
TATAAGCTTTGCCAGAAATTCCGATTCAACTTTTATCATTGTAAAAGATGATCCGAGATTGGGCGACAGGAATGATATAAAACTTGCCCAAAGAAAAATGTATGATCGCTTAAGAAAAAGTGCAGATAAACTGACAGAAGGCATGGATCGTTTAACAGAAGCAGAAGAAGTATGTACCAAAATGACAGCACAACTGAAAGGAGTGGAAGGAAAAGATGCGGACTCACTGAGAAAAACAACAACAAAAATGCAGGATTCAATAAAAGCTATCCGTGAATTCATCAGCGGTAAAACATCTGAAAAGCAGGGATTGGCAAGAAACCCATTTGAAGTGACAGTAATGAGCCAGATGCAGGCGGCGCAACAATCTATCGGAAGCAAGATGGTGGCGCCGGGGCAACAGGTAGAAACCATGGTGGTTAATGCAGAAAAAGCAACGGCAGATGCTGTTCAAAAAATAAACAGTTTCTTCGATGTTAAATGGAAAGATTACCGTCAGCAGGTAGAAGGAACCAAAGTGAATTTATTTAAGGACTATAAACCTTTATAAAATTAAATAGCCTGTAAGGCGATAAGGAAATATTATAAATCAATACTTCCCTTCTTTCCGCCTTACCGGCAGTTTTTTGATTAATTTTTGAAACAACAGCTTTTTATTTAAATCACCGTCTCAACCTTTTTTTGTATGATGAAAATGAATGCAGGCGCCTGGATTGGGATCATCGGCGGCGCTATCGGCATACTGGTAGCAATAATTGCAGTTATATCCACGAGTGGTCAATCAGGTATCTATATCACTATTGGAATATTGGCATTGATTGGCGGAATGGCTTATTTATTTTACCGGCTTTTTTTCAAACCCATGATCAATACTGCCCGTTTACAGAAAACAGGTTTACCCGGAACAGCAAAAATTTTAGAAGTGAGGGATACCGGCGTCACCATCATCAACAATCCACAGGTAAAATTGATCCTGGAAGTAAAAAACAGTTACGGGCAAAAATATAATGCACAATGCAGGATGTTGGTTTCAAGAATAAATCCCAATGCCTACATGCCCGGCATGGAAGTGCCGGTAAAGATTGACCCGAAGAATGAACAGAATGTGGTGATTGATTTCAGTACAGGCAAACAAATGATTTCTTCAGCCACCGGATTTTCATCAACCAATACAGCCGCTCTGCAGGCCGAACTGGAACAACTGCAAAAAGATAATGATGCTATCAGTCAATCAGGCCGGCCGGCAAAAGCCATCATTAAAAAAAATACCTGGCTTGGCGCTTATGTCAATGGAAATAATCCTTATGTAGAACTGGAGTTGGAGATATTGCCTGAAAACTCCCCTTCATTCAGTGGCAAGGCCCGGGGAGTTATCGGCGAAGCGTCGGCAAACAAATTTCAACCCGGTTGCGAGATATTTGTGAAGTATGATTTGTATGATAACAGCAAGGTGGTGATTGATCATTCCTGATATAGTTTTCATCAATCTCATTTCCTTACATTTGTTCCAAAGGATGGCGTATGAAACTGTCACATTTATCCGAAACACTAACTGGTTCTGAAATCGTAAAACTCGGCGGCGAGATCAGGGAAAAAATCCGCCAGGGTGAACGCATCTATAATTTTACGGTGGGTGATTTTGACCCTTCAATTTTTCCCATTCCCAAAGAACTGGAAGATGCCATAGTAGATGCATATCGTAAACACTTTACCAATTATCCTACTGCGGAGGGTAATCTTGATCTGCGTGAAGCCATCGCTTCATTCACTAAAGACACTGAAGGTTTGGATTATGGCCCCAACGAGATATTGGTGGCTGCAGGCGGACGGCCGTTGATCTATGCGATGTTCCGTGCTATATGTGATGTGGGCGACAAGATCATTTATCCTGTTCCTTCCTGGAATAATAATCACTACACTCATTTAGTTGGCGGTGATCATATTGTTTTGGAAGCAAAAGTTGAAAACAATTTTATGCCCACGGCCGAAGACATCAGGCCTTACATTAAAGAAGCCACATTGATCTCATTATGTTCGCCACAAAATCCAACGGGTACTACTTTCCGAAAAAAAGAACTGGAGGACATCTGTGATATAGTGCTGGAAGAAAATGAAAGACGGGGAGATGCTGAAAAAAAGTTATACATCATGTACGACCAGATGTACTGGCATCTTACCTATGGAGACATACGGCATTATAATCCTGTTTCATTAAGGCCCGCCATGCGCAACTATACCATTTTCATTGATGCCATCAGCAAGGTCTTTGCAGCTACCGGGGTTCGGGTTGGCTGGAGTATGGGACCTTCTGCCGTCACCAGCAAAATGAAATCTATTCTTACTCATGTGGGGGCATGGGCGCCGATGGCTGAACAAAAAGCAGTAGCTTATTACCTGGGCAACAGGGAAGACATTAAAAAATATTTGAGCCATTTTAAAAATGAAATTGAAGAAAGACTTCGCCGCATTTATGACGGCTTTATGTCATTGAAGAAGGAGGGGCATGCAGTGGATGCCATTGCACCCGAAGCCGCTATTTATCTTACCATTAAAATTGATCTCACCGGAAAAAAGACCGCTGAAGGAAAAATTTTAAATAACCAAAGTGATGTGACCTCTTATATTTTGAACACAGCAGGGCTTGCCGTTGTTCCCTTTTATGCCTTTGGTGCAGACAGAAGTTCTCCCTGGTATCGCCTGAGTGCAGGAACCTGTAAGAAAGAAGAGATTGATGAAATGATCAGCAAACTGAAAGAGGCGCTGAGAAAATTATCTTAGCGATCAATAATTCAATTTTTATTAATTAAAAACCGGAATGGTTTCAATTCCAAAGACCGTACAGCCTGCAGAATTTTTTTTGGTTTGGAGCTGATGCGGTTCCTGTCAACCAGTTCATGTACGATGCAAAATTGTTCGGGTGATTCTTTTTCAAGCAAGATCTCATTCAAACATTCTACTTCCTGTTCAATAGCCTGTTCGCTCATGAATTCATTTTTCAGCAGCACTAACAGGTTGCGGTTGGAGTTTTTCATGACCGAAGCTTTAGTAACCCGACATTCCCTTATGACTGGGGCAGCCGCAGTTACTGCCTTTGCCTGTCCCGGAATAATAGTTCTTGTTGCAGGCTGAAAGGATAACCATACCGGCTAATAAAAGCAATAAAGCTATTTTACTGATCGTCTTCATAAATTGTCCTATGGACTCTCCGAAGGAGTTCTTCGAACCTTGCTTTAGAAGTTCTAAATTAAAACTATTTTACAAACAAATTAGTATGTCTGCCCGGCCAGGACGAAAAAATTAACATGGACCAGCTTTTAAAGCAAAAAATCCCTGGGAAACCCCGCATTTTGATAGCCCCGCTTGATTGGGGGCTGGGGCATACCACCCGTTGTATTCCGGTTGTCCGTGAACTGCTGAAGCAGGATTGTGACGTTTGGCTTTGTGGAGAAGGGGCGCAGGAAACATTATTAAAAAAAGAATTTCCGGGACTTCCCTTTTTATCATTGGAGGGCTACCGGATTCGATATACAAGGTCGTCATGGGGATTATCCGGGTCTGTCCTCTTTCAGTTTCCTAAAATTCAACGAGCCATAAAAAATGAAAACAAGTGGTTGAATGAAATGGTAAAACAGCTTGGGTTTGATGCGGTAATCAGCGATAACCGCTACGGATTATATCACTCATCCGTTCCCGGTATTTTCATTACTCACCAACTGGCCATTAAAAGTGCGTTGGGCAGATGGACAGAGAAAATTTTACAACCCAGGAATTACAATTACATAAATCGCTTTACGGAATGTTGGGTACCGGATATTGAAGGAGAAAATAATTTAGCAGGAGAATTATCGCATCCTGAAAAAAAACCAGTAGTACCCATCCAATATATTGGCATTCTTTCCAGATTCGAAAGAAAAAATATACAGGAAAAAAAGAATCACCTGCTGATAATTTTATCCGGACCCGAACCGCAACGGAATATTCTGGAAAATAAAATCATCAAAGAAATCAGTCATTATAACGGTACAGCCACTGTAGTAAGGGGGTTACCGGATGCACAATCAGTAATTCCTTCCACCAATATGATCCGTTTTTATAATCACCTGCCGGCAGATGAATTGAATAAAGAGATGCAGGAAGCGGAATATGTCATCAGCCGCAGTGGCTACAGTACCATAATGGACCTGGTAACACTACAAAAGAAAAGCATTTTGATTCCCACACCGGGGCAGACAGAACAGGAGTACCTGGCCGGTTATCTTTTGCAAAAACAAATTGCTTTTTGTACTACACAAAAAGAATTTTCACTTACCGACGCATTGGCAAAAGCAAATCAATTCCCTTACCGGTTTTCCTCTGTCAGTGCCGGGCAATTGTTGCAACGGGTCATTTCAAAATTCATTGCTTCGCTTTCAAAACGATAAACATTGCCTTTTATCTTTGCCGGATAAATTATTGTTTGCAAACAAATACCAAAACACATATTGCTGTTCTTTTTACAAATCTGTTTTTGGATGATCGAAAAACCAGAATTCTTTTTTTGATTCTTTGAAATCTTCCCATTTTTTACAATCAGCTTTTACTGCAAAAATGCCGGCGGTGGGAATATTGTCAATTTGTACATCTGTTAGCTGATTGGCAAAATCGGTAAGCCCGGGATTGTGAGAGAAAAGTGCTATGCTTTTGAATTTATCTTTTGTCTTGCTGATCACATCATAAAAAACATCTCCGGAGGCACCATATAATTCAGTTTTGAGAATTATTTTTTCTTTATCCTTTTTAAATTCTTTGGCAAAAATAGAAGCGGTTTTTTTTGCCCGCTTAGCCGGGCTGGAAATAAAGGCGTCAATATTTATTTTCTTATCAAGCAGCCGGTGAGCCATTACCGGGGCATCATTTTTTCCCCGTTCGTTCAGTGGCCGGTCAAAATCACTGAGCGAAACATCATCCCAGCTGCTTTTGGCATGCCGAATAAGAAGAAGTGATTTCATACCCCTACCCCTAAAGGGGTTTTAGTGTAACTCAAATTTATTGAAAGTTCTTTATGAAAGATTTTTTATCCCCCTTCTCACAAAGGGATGCCTATGGCAAGGAGATAGGGGTTTAGTATCCACGTACATTCTTCC
>JAHEZF010000146.1 GCA_023251215.1 Sphingobacteriales bacterium
TTCCCGCTTCAACTCATACTCATAAATCACTTGTCCCAGGTTTTTCATAAAAGGGTACCCCACTGTATTATAATCATATTTATCATCATTGAAAATTCCATCACTGTTGCAATGAATGACTGCACTTATCATAAATTCAATATTATTAGTATAATCCACGATGTAAGCCACATCAATCATAAAACCATAGGCATCTCCGGGTTTATTAAAAATGCGGATACGGGGATCGGCCTTTCCTTTTTCAGCACCATAAAGCAGAAACTTTACATAGGTATCCTGGTAAGTTGAATCGTACGAAGGGAACTTTGATTCATGCGGCATCATGGACATGCAGCGATGTAAAAAATCATAATCTTCTTTGGTCAGATTGAAACGTTGCTTTGCCGAAACCATTTTGGGAAAAATGATGCTCCGCATGATGCTGTGCAAATCCTGCAGCGATAAACGATTCTTTTTTGAAAAATCAAAAGGCTCATTCACTAATTGCCCGCCCCTGTAAAAACCTTTACCCATCCGATAGCTATCGGATTTCGTGTTTCTTTCTGCATATACCAATTGGCTGATTGCCGAAGGTTTTTCATAAATGATCTTACTATTATTATCATAAAACCTTACTGGATTTGTATGGCGATTCTGATCCTCCGTTAAACTGACGTTGAGGCGATGAATAATCTGGGCATCCTTATATCCCATTGTGTGCAGTGTATTATTGATATATTCCTGCCCTAAAAATTCATACAGCCTGTTGAAAGCATCATTATCACTGACCAGAAATATTTTTTTAATGTAATGAGCAATCGTTGGTCTTCCGTCAGCAGTTGTCGGATCGTTGTAAACAGGTTCCTCACCATTGTAGTCTGCTTCGGTAATCATCGTTGTATTTTTATCCAACCCGGAAATATTTAATTCATTCAGTTTTTGCAAAGCCAGTATGGCAACGGGAAGTTTGACTGTGGAAGCCGGATAAAAATATTTATCAGGATTAAGATTGAAATAATGGTCGGTAAATTTGGGATTACCATTTCTGCCCCGGTCTATCTGTGTGTAAATGATCTGCACAGCAAGCTCATCTTTCTTTTTTAGAATTGAATCAAAAAATTGAGGATAGGTGGTTAAGAGTTTGGTCATGAAGGCGTCGGATTTATTTTCCAAAGAAGATTTTGCCGCAGTTGAATCCATAACAGCCTGTTTGGAAGTAATAACTGACCGGCGGGATGGATGGCAGGCCATTAACAAAAAAACAGAAATCAGTGTAACAAAACTTTTTGAGAAATAAGATTTCATGGTATTTCAAAGATAAGGGCTGGCGATAATTAAGCTGATAAAAATCAGGACAAAACAGCAGGCTTTTAGTTACCTGAAATTAAAGCTGAAAACCCTATCTTTGCCCCTCTTAAAAAATCCCAAGCCTTTCCTCCCGATCCCCGATAGCTATCGGGAGTATCGGGAATGTGGAGTGAAGGCGGAAAAATGTAAATCCAACAACTCATGCAACTGAAAGGTTTGGTTCGCTTTTTTACGATCCTGCTTATTGCTTATTCCATTTATCAATTGTCTTTTACCTGGTTTGTAAAAAACCATGAGAAAAAAATGGAAGCCCGTGCCAGAAGTTTTGTAAAAACAAATTATCAGAGCGCCGCTCAAAAATATCCCGGCAATAAAGATTCACAGGCTATTTACCAGGAAACAGTGGAGAAAGCTTACCAGGAAAGATTGAAACGGTTGCTCGACAGTACCAAAGATGTTACCGTTACCTATAGTTTTACCGGGCCGGTAAGTTACCAGAAAGCAAAAGAAGAAGAGTTGAATCTCGGTCTCGACCTGCAGGGTGGAATGAACGTTACACTTGAAGTGGAAATGACCGGGTTGCTTAGATCGCTTTCTAATAATTCCAAAGACCCGAATTTTAATTTGGCTATCCAGAACGCAGACAAACGCAAGGCCAACAGTGGCAGCGATTTTATTACACTATTTATTGAAGAATACAGAAAGCTGGAGAAAACAAGGCCGCTGGCATCATTATTTGCCGGGGCCAGTTCAAATAAAATAACGGTCAACTCAACAGATGGCCAGGTAGAAAGTTATATCCGCAGCGAAGCAAAGGATGCATTTGACCGAACGTTCAGAGTATTGCGTACCCGAATTGACCAGTTTGGAGTAGCGCAACCGAATATCAATCCTAATCCCGGCAAACAAATTATTAATGTAGAACTACCCGGTGTGCAGGATAAGGAAAGAGTTGGAAAATATTTACAGAGTACAGCTAACCTGCAGTTCTGGGAAGTATATACACTGCAGGATGCTAATTATTCAGGTGGCTGGCAAAAAGCCATTGATGCTTTTGCTGCAAAAAATAGTGGAGCTATAGATAGTACTGCCGCAAAAGATAGTACTGCCAAAACAGACAGTACCTTAAAAACAGACACTACAAAATCTGCCATTGCAAAAGCTGCTGATACCACCAAATCCAAACTCTCCGAACAATTAAAAACCAATCCTTCCGACAGCAGCAAAAAAGCAGATACTAAGGATAATGCGATTAAGAATTCCATAGGCAACTACATTCAGTTTTTTCAACCCCAGCAGGACCCGCAGACTAATAAAGTTTCTTACCCCGCTGCCATCGGTTCGGTTTCCGTAAGGGACACAGCACAGGTAAGAACATTCCTTCAGGATCTTCGCACTTATTTTCCCCCGGATGCAGCATGGGCTTATGGTATCCAGGAAAAAGATAAGAATGGCAAGCTGATCAACCGTGTTCCGTTGTATGCTCTTAAAACCTTTGGCCGCACCCAGGCAAAACTGGAAGGCGATGCTATATCCGATGCCCGCCAGGATTATGACCAATTTGGCAAAGTGGAAGTAAGAATGGATATGAAAAATTTCGGCAGCGCTATTTGGGCAAAAATGACCGGGGAAAATGTAGGCAAACCCATTGCCATCGTACTGGACAATATTGTTTATTCCGCTCCTAATGTTATCAATGCAATTACTGGTGGAAATTCTTCGATCTCCGGTGGCTTTACTCAACAGGAGGCACAGGATCTTTCCAATATTTTAAAAGCCGGTAAACTACCCGCACCTGCCAAGATTGTACAGGAACAACAAGTGGGACCTACTCTCGGAAGAGAAGCTATCCGTGGTGGCTCCATGGCATTTCTTATTTCCTTCGTGGTTATCTTTTTGCTGATGTTGATTTATTATAACACCAGCGGATGGATCGCCAACATTGCATTAATATTAAACCTTCTTTTCACTGTTGGTGTATTGTCAGGTTTGGGCGCCACATTAACAGCTCCGGGTATTGCAGGATTGGTATTAACCATTGGTATGGCCGTTGATACCAACGTAATCATTTATGAACGCATCAAGGAAGAACTGACAAGAGGCAAAGGGTATATCCCGGCCATCAACGAAGGATACAGGCGATCATTGCCACCTGTGTTGGATGCCCACGTCACTGTATTACTTACAGCCATCATTCTTTTTTATTTTGGATTAGGTCCTGTTAAAGGTTTTGCTACCACACAGATACTGGGTATCCTGCTATCATTATTCTGCGGTATCCTTGTCAGCCGATGGGTTGCTGAATTGTTTACCAGTAAAAAAAGGCACCTCGAATATTTCACCGGCATATCCCGTCGCATTTTCAAACATGCCAAATTTAAATTTATTGAATACCGGAAAATTGCGTATGGCATCTCGATGGTTGTACTGGTATTGGGCATTGCTTCTTATTTCAACGGGTTTGATGAAGGAGTGGAATTTAAAGGCGGCCGCAGCTATACAATAAGATTTGATAAACCTGTAAATGTTGAGCAGGTAAGGTTGGAGCTTAAGAATTCTTTTGAAGGCGATAACCCGGTTATTAAAACCATTGGCGATAATGCAACACTGGATATTACCACAGCCTACCTGATAAAAGATACCCGCCAGGAATCTGACTCATTAGTAGAAGACAAATTGATCGCCGGTCTTAAAAATCATTTACCCCCGGGTATTGCTTACAAGAAGTTTGATGATGACTATAAATTGCAATCAAAAAAAGTACTGCCCACCATTTCCGATGACCTGGTAAATGGAGCAAAAAAAGCTACCATCTTTGCCATCCTGATCATCTTTCTGTATATCTTCCTTCGCTTCCGTGACTGGAGATATTCATTAGGTACAGTTGTAGCATTGCTGCACGACGTATTGGTAACGCTGATAGTGTTCTCCTTTGCGAGAAATATCGTACCATTCCCGCTTGAAATTGATCAGCATTTCATTGCTGCATTGCTAACGGTCATTGGTTTCTCCATGAATGATACTGTCATTGTATTCGACCGTATCCGTGAATACAGCCGTGAAATGCGGGGAGTTGATAAGGCCACCATCATTAACAGCGCCATCAATGATACACTGAGCCGTACTATTATGACATCATTGACTGTGTTCCTTGTTATCCTGATCCTGTTCCTTGTGGGTGGCGAAGTAACAAGAGGTTTTGCATTTGCAATGTTAGTAGGTATTGTTACGGGTACATATTCCTCAGTGTTTGTGGCAGCCCCAATACTTATTGACCTTGCCAGGAAAAAACCCCTGGGTAAAGCTGATAAAGTAGTTGAGGTCAAACATCCGGTCAGGTCTGTTAGCACAAAAAGTTAATTACTTTCTGAAAATATAAAATAGTGAAGCCTCCGATGTGGAGGCTTTCTTATTTGCTAAAAAAATAATCCTATCTAAATCCCATTTTCATTCAGTTAAGGATGTCTGTTGAGAATTGAGCATTGATCCCGATAGCTATCGGGAGAATATTGAGTATTCATATTAGCTTCAACTCCGTAAAAAATGCTCAATATTCAATGCTCAACTTTCAATGTTCAGAGGGATTCTACACAGCAAAGCTTGTTCCGCAGCCACAGGTTGTGCTTGCATTAGGATTTTTAAATGTAAACCCACGATTGTTCAGTCCATCCTGCCAGTCCACCTGCATACCATACAGGTACATTTCATGAGCCTTGTTCATCACGCAGTGAATTCCTTCAATTGTAAATTCATGATCATCTTCCTGCTTATGATCGAAGCCCAGTATATACGTCATACCGGAGCAACCACCACCCTTCACTCCT
>JAHEZF010000147.1 GCA_023251215.1 Sphingobacteriales bacterium
TTCTAAAAATGTATCGCTGCAATTTTTTCCTGAGAGTGGCCATCTTGTTGATGGGTTATTAAGTGTAGTAGCATTTAAGGCTGTTGATCAATGGGGAAGCCCGGTAGAAATAAATGGATTTATTAAAACAGAAGAGGGAACTACCGTTGCTCCTTTTAAAAGTTTTCATGATGGCATCGGTAAACTACAGTTCAAACCCCTGGCTGGAAAAAAATATTCAGCAGAGATAGAAATAAACGGAGGCACAAGAACCTATCCATTGCCCGAAGTTCAGCAATCAGGAATTAATTTAAAAGTGCAGGATGAAAAAGAAGGCAAGTCATTTCAGCTTACCCGTAGTGAAAAAGAAAAAGAGCAATATGAGGGATTGCTGCTGGTAATACAGATGAATAACCGGGTAGTATATGAAAATGAGATCACATTTGAGAATTACCCCTCAGTAAAAGGACACCTCGTTACAGATAGTCTTCCTTCCGGTATTTTACATTTCACCGTATTCAATAAGAATGGGCTACCCCTGGCAGAACGGCTGTCTTTTGTCAACAACCTTGAATATATGACTGACGCAACTGTTGAGATTGTAAAACAAGGAATGGAAAAAAGGGCAGAAAATATTTTAGAACTTAATTTTCCCGATGTAGTACAGCGAAGCTGTTCTGTTTCTATTATTGATGCGGCCGGCATCAGCTTTAAGGATAACGAAAATATTTATTCAAGATTTTTATTAACAAGCGACCTGAAGGGATATATATACAACCCGTCCTACTATTTTGAGAAACAAGACGACTCTACCCGGCAGGCCCTGGATAACCTGATGCTGACACATGGATGGAGCCGTTTTAACTGGACGAATGTTTTGGCAGGAGAATTCCCGGAAAAGAATTATTACGATCAGCATTTTATATCTATCCGGGGAAAAGTAGTGGATGAAAAAACGAAAGAACTGTTTTCGGGGGGCAAACTCAATTTTTACATGGAAGCCGAAGATTCTTCTTCGCAGAATTATGAAGTAGCTGTTGATGCAAAAGGAGAATTCAGAATTGATTCACTTTTTTTCCCGGGCAAATCAAAATTTTTCTATGCTTATACCGATACCCGTGAAAAGTCCCGGGCGGCGCTGATTGACATAGAGGAGAATTCAATGGAGAAAAGCATTTTACAAGCTCCGCATAATATTATGGAGAATACCATACAAAAAAATACAGCAATCATTGAAAACAAAGATGAGATTGATAACAGGTATAACTATGTAAAATCCCGGTTTAATGAAGTAAAAGAATTGGAGAAAGTAACTGTGCGGTCACAAGGACATAAAAAACCTGTTGATTTAGTGATTGAAAAATACACAACAGGTGTTTTTCGTTCGCCCGGCAAAGTAGATCTTGATAATATCAATGAGCCGGCGAATGATAAATCGCTGAACGTGGTGGATTACATAAAGAACAGCATTCAGCAGGTAGAAATACAGGGCGGGCAGTTTGTTAACAGGAAAAATTTCAGTTTACAGACCGGGCAAAAATGGGCTATAGGTGTTTTTTTGAATGAGGTGCCGGTCAACATTTCTCTTTTGCGGACAATAAGAGTACAGGATGTGGCGCTTATAAAATTTTATGAAGCCGGTTTCATAGGCGTGGGCAGCGGTTTTCCCGGAGGGGCTGTGGCGGTTTACACCAAAGAAAAATTCAGGGATGATGATAAGCCTGAAAAACTAAACTATTTTGAGTACAAGGGATATTCGATAACAAAAGAATTTTACAACCCGGATTATAGCGCCGCTGATGCAAAGCGACATGCCCCCGATAACAGGACAACATTATACTGGAATCCCGATATTTATACAGATGCAGAATCGAAATCAGTAAAGTTGAATTTCTTTAATAATGATTTCAGTAAGAAATTTAAAATAATAGTGGAAGGATTTGATGCAGCGGGGAAATTAATAAACCTGGAAAAAATAATTGGAAATTAACTGATGCGGTCGAAATAAAATACAGATGCCCTGCGTTGGTTGCAAGGCATCTTTCAGAGGGTAAAAATATGTTGGGATATTAAAATTCAGCCGTCATAGTAACCAATGGTTCTCTGGATACCTTTCCCGCATCCACCTGCTGACCAGTGATATTATAATCCGATAATTTGACAGAGAAGCTGGCAGCAATTTTTATTTTACCATTGGATACGGTAATTGTTCCCGGAACTGTGGTTTTTTTGCTGATATCTTTAACCTTCAGATCACCGGTCACCCTTACATTGTAAACCCCGTCTTTCTTAAATTTTACTTTAGAAATTTTTTCAATTTGCCCGGTGAAGGTAAACTTGGAAAACGAGTCGGAGTTCATCCAGTTGGGGCCATTAAAATGTCCCTGCATTTTCGGATTGGCAAATGAGAAATTCTTTACTGCTGCTTCAAAAGCCACTGCTCCTGTTTTAGTGTCAATAGAACCGATTACGGTTTTATTTTCTGCTTTGGGCTGGGCATCTTTTGCTGTAGTAGCATCAAAACTTACAGTAGCCGATGTGGTGGTTTTCTTTTGGGCAAAAAGACTGCCCGTAATAACTGCTAATGCAAGAGAAAGGATTGTTTTTTTCATTGATGTTTGTTTATTGTTTATTTAATATTGCCCGTTTAAAAGAAATGGAAGTGGTGCTTAGTACTTCACTATAAACACTTCCGCTGCAGGACCCCTTTAGTGAAACCCTATCGCCCTGTTTAATAATTTTTGCTTTTTCAATTTGATCCTTATCCAGCGAAAAGATGATATAGGAGCCGGTCGTATCAGTAAATTTTATATTGACAGTTGAATCGCCTTTTGTTTCAACGTCGCCAGCCGTACCATTTACGATCAGGATCTTTTCCCTGTATTTATTATTGGCCGCACTATCATTGACTGCAAATTCATGGATTAGGTCCGTGGCATTTATGGTATAGTCTGCCTTAACCAGGGAGGTGTTGCTGAAAGTGGCATTATTATAATAATTCACAACGAACATGTGGCTAAAAAAAGCAAAAAGCGGACCCACTAATAACCAACCCGCTTTTTTGTACAAGGCAGAAGATGGTAATACTGTTAAAATTAATCCTCCGGCCGATACAGCAGCAAGCCATCCTGCGGGACTCAACACCCTGAATAAATTTGTTTCAATTGCAAGATCTTCCCGTGTAAATAAAAAGAAGATAGATAAAAGGCCAAGGGCAAGGGATGAAGTAATAAAGGCGGGCCAAATTGTTTTTTTATTGCGTATGACCAAAACAATAATGAAAAGAGATAATGCAGGGATAAGCCAGAACAGGTTAAATGTAAAACTGAGTTGCGGAAAAGGGTTCCCAAGGCCAAACTTACTTTCTGCAATATGGAAAAACCTTTCGGTTGGCATATCATAGCCGCTGATCCATGAATCCTTCCAGCAAACCCAGGGAAGAAAAAAAGAAATAAGAAGCCCTGCGGCAAAAGTAATGTGCAGCCATTTTTTTGTACTGGTATTTTCTGTTTTGAGGTTCATTTGGTCAGTTAATATAACGGAGCTTTTTTGGATATGGTTGAGAGAAGCGAAAACAAATATACAATGTTTAAACATTAATTTACAAAAATACAGCAAAAAATTTGTGAAAAAAACAAAAAAGCCACCCC
Organism: Sphingobacteriales bacterium; assembly: GCA_023251215.1. Lineage (GTDB taxonomy): Bacteria > Bacteroidota > Bacteroidia > Chitinophagales > Chitinophagaceae > JAHEZF01. The sequence goes on from JAHEZF010000147.1 coordinate 3,630, forward strand.
GCTAAAGCAGGAAGGCTGCATTTACTAACTCATTAGGTTTAGAGACCGGCCATTACGTGGCCTGCATTTCTTTTATTTTTTCCCTGATCTTGCTTTCTATCTCTTTGGAAAGTTCTGGGTTATCAACCAATAGTTGTTTTACGGCATCACGGCCCTGACCCAGTTTATCATTATTATAACTGAACCAGCTTCCGCTTTTTTGCACAATACCCAGTTCGGTGCCCATATCAATGATCTCGCCGTTTTTGGAAATCCCCTCACCAAATATGATATCAAATTCCGCAGCACGGAAAGGAGGCGCCACTTTGTTTTTAACCACTTTTACTTTTACCCGGTTGCCAACGGCTTCATCGCCATCTTTTATCTGGGACAGGCGGCGAATATCAAGACGGACAGAAGCATAAAACTTTAAAGCGTTACCGCCGGTTGTTGTTTCGGGGTTGCCGAACATCACACCAATTTTTTCCCGCATCTGGTTAATGAAGATGCAGATGGTATTTGTTTTGGAAATAGTTGCGGTCAGTTTCCGTAAAGCCTGGCTCATTAATCTTGCATGCAGGCCCATTTTGCTGTCACCCATCTCGCCTTCCAATTCGCTTTTGGGAACCAGGGCGGCAACGGAATCTATAACGACGACATCCAGGGCTCCGGAAAGAATCAAGCGGTCGGCGATCTCCAATGCCTGTTCACCATAGTCGGGCTGTGATATTAAAAGGTTATCTACATCTACTCCCAGCTTTTGGGCATAGCCGCTGTCAAAAGCATGTTCCGCATCAATAAAAGCACACATGCCGCCTTTCTTTTGTGCTTCTGCAATCACATGTGTAGCGATGGTAGTTTTGCCGGATGACTCAGGGCCATAAATTTCTACCACTCTTCCTTTGGGCAGGCCTCCAATTCCCAGGGCTACATCCAAGCCGATAGAGCCTGTTGAAATGGTCTCTATTTCCTTTATTCCTTTTTCATTCATCATCATTACACTGCCCTTGCCAAAGTCTTTTTCGATCTTGTCGATCGTTAGCTTTAACGCTTTCAGTTTTTCGTTGTTGGTTGACATATCAGTATTTTTTTCAGTTTTTGCCATGATTCAAAGTTAAGTTTTAGGTATTGCCAGCCGAAAAATTTAATGAACCCACAAAACTAAATGATTTAGCAAATAAAAGCTAATATTTTTTGGAATTATTTTTAAACTACCCGATCCAGTTTGCAACAATCTGGGAAACAAACCCCAGCATTAACCCACCATACACTTCTTTTTGAGAATGATCAGAAACAATGAAACGGGCCGTACAAACCAAACCGGCAATAAGCAGGGCAACGGAGATATAAATGCCAAAATTGAGCCTCAGTGAAAAAGCAAGAAACAATGTGAAAGCTGTCATAACACCCATTGAAATAGCATGCATGCTGATCTTAATGTAAATATTGGCCAGCCACCCCGCTATCGAAGCAATGAAAACAGATA
>JAHEZF010000148.1 GCA_023251215.1 Sphingobacteriales bacterium
CATCCCAACGCTGCGCCAAAGTCATTAGCCAAACTCCGGATATAAGTGCCGGTAGAACAAACAACCCGGAAGTGAACAACGGATGATCCGATAGCTACCGGGTCAATTTTTATAATATCAAATTCTTTGATGAAAACTTTTCTCGGTTCAGGATTTACTTCCTTTCCGGCCCGTGCCAATTTATACATTCTTTTCCCTTTTATTTTAATGGCTGAATGTACCGGTGGCACCTGCATGATCTCGCCTGTAAAATTTTTTGTTGCTGATATTATTTCGTTTTCCGAAATAGCTTCAACGGACTTGAAATTTTCCGGTTCACTTTCCAGGTCATAGGTAGGAGTTGTTGCGCCGAGTGTAATACTCCCTCTGTATTCTTTCTCCTGCGCCATGTATTCATTAATCTTTTTTGTGAATTTGCCGGTGCAGATAATAAGTAAACCGGTAGCCAGCGGATCCAGTGTTCCGGCATGACCGACTTTCCGGGTTTGTACAAGATTGCGGATCTTTCTCACCGCATCAAAAGATGTCCATCCCAAAGGTTTGTTGATAAGCAAGACCTGTCCTTCTTCGAAGCCCCCTTCTCCTGAAGGGGCGTTAAAAACATCTTTCATATTGCAAATGTAAGTTCTGTTTACAAGCAACCAGTCCCGAAGGGATGCCTTTGGCATAACCAGAAACTAGATAGACATTCTCGTTTTCAACTCCAGGTACTTGTTCACTGTATTTACAGTAAGGTTTTCCGGGGTTGTGAGAATGGAGGGTATCCCATTTTTGTGCAGCTCTTTTACCATCAGCCTTTTTTCGTAGGCAAATTTTTCAGCAATGGTTTTAATATATATGTCTTCCAGTAACGTGGCTTTTTTTTCAAGGAGCGATTTTAATTCTGTATTCTCAAAAAACACCACCAGCAGTAAATGATAGTGAGCAATCTTTTTTAAAGCCGGCATCACCCGCTGCAAACTCTCCGGCGATTCAAAGTTGGTAAATAATACCAGCAGGCTGCGGTTGGTGATGCGGTTACGGATAACAGAAAATAATTTTTCAAAATCAGATTCCAGAAACCCGGTCTTTTGTTTGTATAAAGTTTCCAGCACCAGGTTCATTTGTGTTGGTTTTTTGTCGGCTGGTAAAAAAGTATCAAGTTCTTTTTCAAATGTGATGATCCCTGCTTTATCCTGCTTCACCAGCGCCACATTAGATAATACCAGTGATGCATTAATGGAGTGATCAAGCAGGGTCATCCCTTCAAACGGCATTTTCATCACTCTGCCTTTGTTGATGAGGCAATAAACCTGCTGGCTTCGTTCATCGGTATAATTATTTACCATCAGTCCATCCTTGCGGGCAGTTGCCTTCCAGTTGATAGTCCGGTAATCATCACCCCGAACATATTCCTTGATCTGTTCAAATTCCATGCTGTGGCCAATCTTACGGATACGTTTCACACCTACTTCCTGTAAGCGGTTACTTACTGCCAGCAACTGGTATCGGCGCATTTGTATATACGATGGATATACTTTTACTGTTTGCCTTGCCGGAAAAGTATATCGCCTCTTCACCAACTGCAGAGGTACATAGGCATATACATTGATATTATCAAAAACATACTCACCTCTTGTGGTAGGACGAAGTAAATATCCCATTTCCTGTTCTGCATTGCGGCCAATGTTTGTCTTTAGAAGCCATTTTCTTTCCTGGAATTGAACAGGTAACTCATCAATAATACTCAGGCGTACAGAAAAGCTATATTGATTGACCAAACGAAGAATGACCTTATTGGAATCACCGATACTGAAACGGTCCGGTACAATTCTTTCAGCAATGATCCCTTTTTTTTTACTATAAGCAAGGAGAAAATCAATAACCACTGCAATGCCAAGTAATAACAATATCAATCCGCCAAAACGAAACAATACCGGGTAGAAATAACTCAACACAAATACCACAGCCGCCGCCCCGGCGATGTAGTAAACGATTTTATTTAAGTAAAATGATTTTAGCACTTCTTAACAGTTATTTGATATTTCCTTTTCAGATTATTAATTACTAATTATTAATTAATGATTTTCTCACCTCGGCACATCCATTCCCTGTATTATCTGCCTGATCACTTCATCTTCAGTTATTCCTTCCATTTCTTTATCAGGCGACAGGATAATGCGGTGACGAAGCACCGGTGCTACTACTTCCAGTATATCTTCCGGCGTTACAAAGTCACGGCCATGCATGGCGGCCATAGCTTTTGAAGCATTCATGATTGCCAACGATGCCCGGGGTGAAGCGCCTAAGTATATTGATTTATGATTTCTTGTCTGCTGAATAAGCTTTGCTATGAATTGCAACAATTTTTCTTCAATAATCAGCATTTTTATTTGCTGCCGTAATACTACCACCTGCTGTGCCCCCAATGCAGGCTTAACCATGTCTAATGCTTGTGTGTTGCCCATATTATGAAATTGAGTAAGAATGGTCACTTCCTCTGCTTCATTGGGATAAGGCACTACGATCTTAAAAAGAAAACGATCCAATTGTGCTTCAGGTAAACGGTAGGTTCCTTCCTGCTCAATGGGGTTTTGAGTAGCCAGCACCATAAATGGTGAAGCCATCAGATAAGTTTTACCATCAACAGTAGCCTGGCGTTCTTCCATAACTTCCAGCAAAGCCGATTGGGTTTTAGCAGGCGCCCGGTTGATCTCATCTACCAATACAATATTGCTGAATACAGGACCTTTCTTAAATTCAAAACTGGCTTCTTTAGGATTAAACACCGGTGTGCCCAGTACATCAGAAGGCATAAGATCGGGTGTAAACTGAATGCGGGAAAAACCGGCATCCACACTTTTGGCCACCAGCTTTGCTGTTAATGTTTTCGCCACACCGGGCACTCCTTCAATCAATACATGACCATCGGCCAATAATGCAGTAATGATCAGTTTTACCATTTCATCCTGTCCAACAATGATCTTTTTGATCTCATTGCGAATGGACATAACAGCCTGGTTCAGGACGGTAAGATCGGTTCTTTGCTGAAAAATTTGTTCTTCCATAATATATGTTTATAAAGTTTGTCGCCTTACTCCCTTCTCCATTTATGGAGAAGGGTCGGGGATGAGGTTGTGCTTTTTTTGGCCTCACCCCCTGCCCCTCTCCTTTCGGAGAGGGGTGAGATGAAACGGTTATGTTTTTTTATAAAATGATTCTAAATCTTTATGAAACTGAATTAATTCTTTATGACCAATGACCGGTGCATCATCAACGTACTTTATAAAAGAAACAATCCCTCTTATCTCAGATTCTTCACAACCTGATTTGAAACGGAGATTTTTTACAAATTCATCATCCAATACACCCGTTGGTAATTTATATTTATTCCGGACATGCTCCAGGAAATAAGCTCCCATTTTCCGGCAAAGATTTTTATGATCTCCTTTATCATAATATAAACGGCCGATTGTTCTTACAAAATCTATCGAATCGTTTTCTGGTTTAGTAACCACCGGAATATACCGCTGCTTTCTGCGCATTTCCAGTAACACAAAAATTAATAAGGTAAAAATAGCCGTTAACAGTGCAGCTTTCAGGGCCGGGTAACGGAATAACACATTCAGCCAGTTTTGCCGAGTTTGAGGCCTTTCCCTGTAATTTCTTTTATGCAGGTAATACTCATCCCATACAACCCGATTAGTATTGGGACTGATCACCGACAAGGCTTTTTCATAATACCCGATATTATTTTTATGCAGCAAAAAATAATTGCTGAAAGCAAGCGGAACCAACTGAACATAAAAGTTTCCCTTACCTGCCTTCAAGTGAATAAAATTTGGGTGGCCCATTTTATCATAACCCAGGATCTCTGTTGTAGCAGAATCAATATTATAAAACCAACCTGAATACCCGCTACCGGGATAAGTATAGGTAACGGTTTTTTTATAAGGAGGGCTGGAAAGAGTAACCGAAAGGCTATCCTTTACTGCACCTTCATCTGTGAAAAAGATTGTTGTGTTTATTGCACTGGTTTTGCAACCCAGCATATTTTCCGCATCTTCGGAAAGTGTTCTTGCACTGATAAAAACATCGTTGCCGTTTTCAACAAAAGTGATCATCCTTTTCATTTCGTATTCACTCGCATTTAATCTTCCGGCTACCACGATAAATGCCTGGCCTGAATGATAATTATACAGGGAATCCCAGTAACCAGGCTCATGCCGGTTACTGTAAATGGCCGCATCAGGGAAAAGATATTTGAGATGCTTCCAGGCTACATAAGTTCCGTAAGGTATCTTATCCTGTTTACGCAGCGTTATCCTTTCGTCAAGGCGACGGTTCGATTTATTACTGCTGGTTATAAACAACAGGGTGAGGGCTGCTGCCAGCAATAAAACAAGAATATATGACAGGTATTTATTCAAATTTATTATTTCAACTGGTTTTCAAAATTGTCAATTTCTTTTTTTATGACCGAATAAGCATCTTCATTCACTTCAAAAAGGCCATACCAGCTGTATTCATAATTCCGGGTAATGCGAAAAAAATCAGAATAATAACGGGTGGCATGTAACTGAACCAGGTAATCGAGATTGGTTTTATCCTGTGTATAGCGTATAATATTCTTCTGTGAAAGATTTTTAAGTATCCGCAAAAAAAGCAAACGGACAGCCAGCCGGTAGTTACCCTGTTGTGCTGCTTTATCAATCTCTTTCTGGTAATTGATGGCAAATATATCTTCGGTGGCAAGCTCTTCTTCCTTTCCCTCTTCATCAATCATCTTCTTCTTTTTACGGAATAAACCTATATTGCTGCCGGCAAGATACCACATGAGAAAACCTGCAAAGCCGCCAATGATGATCAGCCATAATAAAGTTTGAAACCAGCTCCTCTGTCCCAAAGGCACATACCGGTTCTGTAGTTTTCTTTTTTCCTTTTCAAATATGGCATTGGCATACCAGAAATCATCATCGTTTTGTAACTGCTTTACCAGGCTATCCGGCAGTTGGCGCAATTGAATAGAGTCTGTCAACTGCTTTGCCTGTGACTTTTGGAGAAAATAATCCGGCTTTTTTTCTTCTGTAGTCTCTGCAAGGGTTACTTCCTGT
>JAHEZF010000149.1 GCA_023251215.1 Sphingobacteriales bacterium
TTCGCCAGGTCAGCAGTAGTAACTTTTCCCTGCACAGCACCCATGGGATAATATGGACCTAAACTCCATTCTGCACAACCTTTTGCATCTTCGTCTATATGCCCGCAGATTACACAGCGGTTGCTCAACTCTTTATTTTGCAATGCATCCACATGGTCTCCTTCCACTTTCATTCCGGTTTCTGCATCCAGTTTTCCTTTCAGGTCAACCAGCACTAATTGCTCCATCCGTTTTTTTCTTGCATTAGGTGAGGTAGTGGAATCATTCACATTAAATGTTGTTTCTTCTTTTATCAATTTAGGGTCACTGGGAAAATTAGAACCAATGATGGCCGTGTCCTTACTGCGCCATACCCGGTAATCTTTTAATCCTAATTCAAGCTTGGCTACTTCGTTTGTTTTGGTATCACCGATAAGCCAGTCGTTGGCATAACCGCCATTATTGTCTGTGGTAAAAATTTTTATCACATCATCAATGCTGTTGCTGTATTGCGATGCCTTCCTTGCCCGCATGAACTCAGGTGTACCGGTCGAATCAAAAAGATAGAATTGCGTGATGGTTGTTTCAGTGATGAGAATACCATTGTCTGAGATCGCAAAGTCATCGCCGCTGTGGATGAAGCCCGGCATGCAATCCATCAGCATATGATTGCCTTTTGAAGGAACAATATCGGCAATAACATTCCAGTGCTGGCCAATCATGTATTCTGTCCAGTTGTTATGCCCCATTACAATTTTTCCATCTTTTGTATAGCTGCCGGTAGCAATGAAAGCACTGCAATTACCCGGAGCTTTGTTATTGCCACTTCCGGGGCTAGCCATATTATCCAGCATAGGCACATAGTAAAAAGCTAATTCCTCCAGCGCATTGTAAGCGGTTATATCAAGACTGTCGTATTTTTTATTCTGAGCCTGTAAACCTTCCACAATTCCATTGATCTCATCCTTGTATTCACGGTCAAGTTTATTCCATAAAAAATTCTGTGCAGCATGGCGATAGAATTGCCAGTCTCTGTGCGTATCATGTTGCAGTAAAAAAGAAACAGCCTGGATACTTGTATCAATATCATTTGCCAGCAGGTAACCATGCTGGTATCCTATGTCCGATGGCGGTCCTTCGAGGTGAACATAGATCCATCCATTCTTATCTTCCCTTGAGGCTTTTGCCAGCCGGTCCTTTTTATCCTGAGAATTTGAACAACTATAAAAAGTAATAACAATAACAGGGAAAATAATCAGCAGCTTTTTCATGATGAACTGTTTAGGCAGGAAAAATTTTTCTGTTTCCTGCCTAAACTAAGAAAAAAACAGTGAATTAAACGAATTCTTCGCCCGGGTTGGTGTCTGTAGCAAGCTAAAATGCCACGGTGCTTTTTTTCCGGATGAGTGTCTACCCCTGAATTTTTTTGTTTGCCCGGGTCTTCACAGCCGGGTATGTGGGTGGCGAGACCCCGGAACATAAGTTGATGCTGATAATTATATTTTTTGCTAATGCCATCGCAGCAAGACATCGGCCTGGAAGTTCTTTGTATGGGTCGGTCGTGTGGGAAGAAAAAGATTTGTTTCGAACTAATTATACTTTTTTTGTGCTTCATCAAGCTTCACATACAGTTTGTGTAAATGTATTCATCAGTTGATTCCTGTTATCTACCTTGTGCCGGATTTATCAAACGCCATTGATTATGCAGAAAAAATTTTATGTCGCCACACTTACCATGCTGATAACATTGACAGGCCTGGCACAACATCCTTTAAAACATTGGACGGAAGCTATGGAAATGAGGTACGACATGAAGCAACCAATAGTTGATTATCTGTTGACTGTTGATGCAACAGATCTTTCTTCATTTGCCATTGAAATGAAACTGCGGAATGTGCCTGACAGTTTCCGTGTGGCCATGGTGGCCCACCCCGAATATGATGACCGCTATTGGAGATTTGTAAAAGATTTTTCTGTTGAAGCAAAGGACGGGAAAGGGAAAGTGATCCGTGAAGACAGCGCTTTGTGGAAAATAATAACTCATGGCGGCGAAGCTGTTTTGCATTATCGCATTCATTTGCCTTCTGTTGATGGAATACGATCTTCGTGGAAAGCTTTTCTTACAGCAACCGGTGGTTTGGTGGGCGGGCCGCATTCATTTATGTATGTTGTGGGCGCCACTCTTGTTCCTTCGCATGTAACGCTTAATATTCCTGCAGGATGGGGGATAGCGACCGGTCTTCAACCCACATCAGATCCAAATACTTTTTTTGCTCCTTCTGTCGGAATTTTAATTGATGACCCGATCTTCATTGGTAAATTCAGCAACTGGTCTTTTACAGTTGATAACACTCCTCACCGTTTAATATACTGGCCATTGCCGGATGCAAAATCTTTCGATACAGCCATGCTTTTATCGTCCATTCAAAAATTAGTGCAGCAAGTCTCTTTGCTTTTTGGCAGGCTGTCTTATCGTGACTATAATTTTATGTTGCAGGATGGTGCCGTCGGTTCATTGGAACATAACAATTCCGTTACCGTTGGCGCTCAAAGCTCACAACTGGCGAATGGACAGACTGGTATTCTTTCGGAAATTGCTCATGAATATTTTCATACCTGGAACCTCGTACGCATCCATCCTGTTGAGTACGGTGATGTGAGTTACCAAACACCGCCTTTATCAAAAGGGCTTTGGTTCAGTGAGGGGTTAACAATATTCTATGCCGATCTTTTATCAAGAAGGGCTGGTCTTCCTGTTTTTGATTCGACAAGGTTGTTTCATCTTGAGAATTTGATACGGAGATATTCGGCAACGCCGGCGTATTTAAAATTTTCAGCAGAAAAGATCAGTCTTGCTTCTTACGGACCCATCGGCATGTTAGGCGATTATTCAGCCAGTACGCATCTGCAGGGTGAAGTTCTCGGAGCAATGCTTGATCTCATCATTCGTGATGCTACAAATGGAAAACGTTCAATGGATGATGTAATGAGGAAAATGCTGGAACGGTTCAGCGGGGAAAAAGGATTTATTTCAAAAGATATAGAACAAGCTGTGGAGGATGTATGCGGATGTAATGTTCACCGGTTTTTCCAGGATCATGTTTATGGAAATAAGCAAATTGATTTCGCCAAATATCTTCAGCTGTCAGGATTGCAATATACAATGGAATGGAAAGATGTTTTAGCCAATGACGGAAAGCCTGCTCCTGATCTGAGGGTCTTTCCATACCAGTTGCCCGGAGAAAATATTACCAGGATCGGGATAACCAATCCATCGGGCTGTTGGGGAAAGGCGGGGCTGCATACAGGGGATATCATCAAAACAGTGAATGGGAAGACGCTTGTTGCAGCATCAGAATTTCGTCCGCAGATAAGGAATGCAAAACCCGGTGATACTATTTCAATGGATGTGGAAAGGCAAGGAGGAATAATTAATATAAAAGTTTTGATCTCAGGTTATCAGCAACCGGTGGTGCATATCAGCCCGATTTCTGCTGCAACAGAAAAGCAAAAAAAATTATATGAGCAGTGGGTATCGGGAAAATGATTATCCATTTCCTCAGGTCTTCACCATCGGATACTATGTGCTGCGGAATTCATAACAAAATAAAAAAAGTTCCTGTGTTACTCCACACACCGGAACCAATATTCCAAAATGGATCAGATGATACACAAATCCGACTACAGTTTTTCAGCGAATTCGATTTTTTTTGATTTTTTGCAAATAAATAAATACTTTTCGCATGTTATAATGATTTTCCCTTGTTAGCTTTCGCCTAACAGCTCTTGCAATACTTTACAAAATATTTATTAAAAGAGTCGTTTTAATGGATTTTAATCATATATTCACCCCTGTATGAAAAAATTAAAAATCGGAGTAATAGACCTTGTCTCCAAAGGTCCTGTCAATACATATTGGGCAAAGTTCATGTATGCAAATCTTGCAAGTATTATGCCCCAGGTGGTTGCTTCCTGGTGTGAAGAGCAGGGTCATGAAGTAAATTTTATTTGTTATACCGGTCGGGAAGACCTAAGTAAGGATTTACCTGAAGGAATTGATCTTGTATTTATCAGTTCTTTTACACAAGCCGCCCTGCTGGCTTATTCAATCAGTAATTACTTCCGGAAAAAGGGAATTGTAACTGCGTTAGGCGGACCACATGCCCGTTGTTACCCCGACGATGCTTCCAAATATTTTGACTATGTTCTGGGATTTACGAGTAAAGAAATAATAGCAGAAGTGCTGGGTGAATGTTCACCTCAACGGCCTTACGGCAGACAGCTTTCAAATGGCACACAACCCAAAAGCTTGCCTGGTGTACAGGAACGTTGGAAGTTTATTGAACCAACGCTAAAAAAAGCGCCACTTCTCAAAATGGTCCCAATGATAGGAAGCATGGGCTGTCCATATACCTGTTCTTTTTGTATTGATTCTGTGGTTCCATACCAAACACTGGACTTTGATACTATCAAAAAAGATCTACGCTTTCTCCTTACTAAATTCAAAAAACCTACAGTAGGCTGGCACGATCCGAATTTTGGGATCCGGTTTGATGAAAATTTAGAAGCCATTTCTTCAGCTGCCCCACATAAAAGTTTCCGCTTTATAGCGGAAAGCAGCCTGTCTATTCTTACAGAGGATCACCTGAAAGTCTTGCAGAAAATTGGTTTTGGCGCCCTGCTGCCCGGAATAGAATCATGGTATGAGCTGGGTAATAAATCCCGTACTTCCCACATTGCGGGTGAAGAAAAAGTGAACAGGATTTCTGAACATGTCAATATGATGTTTCGATATATTCCCTACGTGCAGACCAATTTTGTGATGGGCCTGGACAGCGATGCGGGTCAGGCGCCTTTTGATCTTACCAAACGTTTTATAGATAAATCACCTGCAGCTTTCCCCGGTTATTCCTTGCTGACAGCCTTTGGTGAAGCTGCACCCCTTAACCTTGAATATCAGCGGGAGGGTCGTGTACTTCCATTCCCATTTCACTTTCTCAATAACCACCTTGCTATGAACCTCAAGCCAAAGAACTATGAATGGCTTGACTTTTATAATAAAGTGATTGATCTGACGGAATATACTTTTTCAAAAAGAGCTATTTACCGCCG